>JAADGS010000046.1 GCA_013152275.1 Actinomycetota bacterium
TGATCACGGTCACCTGGCTCGTATTGATCGTCAACGGAGTCTTGCTCTCCCTCGTGTTCCGCAGTCGTCTCCGGGACGACACCGCTCCCTGGACCGGACACCATCGAGTCCTTCCGTGATGATCCACGGGTGCTCAGGGTGGCTTCCCGCGCAGATGCAGTTGAGGGCACTCGTGAGCTGGTGTCCGAGCTGGCCGGTCTCATCGATGTGCTGCCGGCGATCAGCCTTGGCGTCGGGGCACTGTTCCTCGTGTCGGCCAACACCCTCGCCTGCCTCGACCGTGAGTCGGAGTTCGCTACGCTGCGCGCCATCGGCTACGGGCGCCGTCACGTGGCCACGATCGTGGGTATCGAGTCGCTGGGTAGGCCGTGATCGCCGTCGTGCTGTCGGGTCCAGCCGGTCTTCTGTTTGCTTGGCCCCTCCTGTGGAGGATCGGTCAAGCCTGGTTCCACGCTGCAATGGCGGCGAGCGCGTCGGATCATGCGCTCGTGGTCCCGGCACTCTTGCCGGCCGCCCTCGTCGAGGCCTTTTCGGCCCGTCGACTGCTTGGCGTCAACATCGCAGGTGTGGTGCGCGCCCGGTTCATCGGCTGACGGGGTCGTCGCGATCGGATCGCACTTCCCGCCAGGGCACGTCGATTCGATCCCGAAGGTGACGAGAAGGGCGCGCACCGTCGGTGACGAATGCGCCCTACGTGCTGTGACCGATGGATTCGTCGAGGTCGCCGCACCGCTGTCGTGAGCGAATGCGGTGTCGCACTCGACACAAGCCACGCAAGAGGTTGATCGACATGGAAGGCTTTCGGTCTGCGCTGAGTGGACGGCGATGGACACTCACGGATACCGGTTGGAGATCTGCGGATCTTGGGGTTCGAGTCCCTCCGGGCGTGCTGGCGAAACCCTGCTCCTGCGGGGGTTTCGCATGAGAGAGGCTCCTTGACCGTTTGACGTTTGGGAGTCGTGTTGTGGACGTCGGCGTCGGTTCGTCTGGCCCACGCTCAGCCTTGGTCGGCGAACCGGACGCGTTCTCTGAGCCACGATGCAGTCCAGGTCTCGTCGACCTCTCCGGCGGCGATGGCCAGCATCGCTTCCTCGGCCTGGTCCGATGACGGGTGGGTCGGGGTCCCAGGTGCCGTGGTTGAGGTCGATGAACTGGCCGGCGTCGCCCAAGCCGCCTGCTTGTTCCCGTCGGGGAGGGGATGGTTCCACGTCAGCCGACATACCAACACGGCGGCCGTGTCGTAGATATCTGGATAGAACTCCACGTCTCCGGACCCGGCCTGGGGGGCGTGCAACGCCGAGTCGGTCATATCGGAACGCGATCCTTTGGTGAGGGTGTCGGCGTCAACGCCCGTGACTTGTTCGGCCAGCCAGAAGTACTCGGCCAGTTGACGTATCGGGTCACCGGGCGAGGCGTTCCAACAGCTCTCGGTCGCGTTCAAGGAGCCGCTTGGCGCGGCTGGTGAAGTCCTCGTCTTGGCAGACCCGTTCGATCTCGGCTTTGAGGGCGTCGATGATCAAGGCGTTGACGCTGGTGCCCTTGACTCGGGCGACAGCTTCGGCATCGTCGGCGAGTTCTTCGGGGAGGCGGACGGTGGTTTGCTTGGCCATGACATCGCAATATCGCAATATCGCAACAATGCAACTGTGCAGACACCGGCGTCGCCGAAGAGGTATCGCTCATCAGCTCGCGCTCTCGATACGGCCCACCGCCGTGGTGCCGCGGTCGCTCTGGACGAGAGAGGGAGGACGAACTGGGAACATGGATGCGGGCTTCTTGGGAGCCATTCGCTGTGGACTGCTGCGGATGTGCGCGGACGTCAGAGGACATCAAGCCCTGGTAGGTGATGCTGCACGGACGGCTGTGGACGCCTGTGGACACCGCTTGGAGATCTACGGATCAGAAAGCTTGGGCCCGAACTCGGAGAGTTCGCCGAGTCCCGCCGGGCGTGGCACAGAAACCTCTGCGGTAGAGGCTGTCGCATGAGCGGCGTCAAGCACAATGTCCGGCATAGCGGGCCGCTATCAATGGTGTTCGATGTCGGGCCCAGATAGCGGTGCGTCGGTGGCGGTGGTTCTTGAACGTGCTGTGGACGAACGAGATGAGCTGCCATTGACCGGTGACGTCCTCGTAGTCTCGTCATAGGCACCGTCGGTATCCAAGCTTGTGTTCGATCCGGCCGAGGACCGGGCGGATGCTTCTCCCCGTTCCACCGTCACGATCAGCGAGCGCACGGCAGGCTCCCGCACCGCAACGCTGAGCCGCTATGCGGGAGCTTTCGCCCGGAGCTGTGTGACCAGCTTGTCGAGGAACTTCGATCGCAGCGGTTCGACCGCCATCGCCGCTTTCCACGGAGTCATCTGCTCGATCACCGACAGCGCATGAGAGACGGTTCGGCCCAGGCTGCTGCCGATGTTGTCGTACAGCAGATCGCCGAGCTTCCCCCGCTCGATCGCCATCATCGCGATCCGCTCCATCATGTCGGTCGGGATGTACGGTCGCTCTTTTCGTGGTTCCATGCCACGGGCCTCCCATCGACATGCGTCGTAGCAGACACCGCACCCGAGGCACCGATCCGGATCGACCACCGACCAGTTCCTCCTCAAGCCCTTGCCATGGGTGAGCACCACGTCGATGGCGTCGACCGGGCAGGCCTTGGCGCAGAGTCCACATCCACGGCACTTCGTGTGATCGACGGTCGCGAGCCAGTTCGACGGCACGATGCCGTCGTAGATGTTGTAGCGCTTGATCGAGCGCATCATCCCGCAGCAGCATCCGCAGCAGTTGCACAGGTACGAGATCTCTTCGCGAACGTTGTCGCCGGTCTGGGCGAGTCCCATCGCCTTGGCCTCATTGAGGATCTCTATCCCCTCATCGTTTGTGATGGGCTCCGCGATCCCGGCCCTGATCATGATCCGGGCCGAGTTGCCGAACGTCATGCATGTGCGGGTCGGAGCATCGCACGCCTCGCCGCGCAATCCGGCGTCGGTCCGGCACGGGCAGAGGCTCACGGCCACCGTCTCGGCGGTTCGCACTACCTCGGTGGCCCGCTCCCAATCGAGGATCTCGGTCCCCCCTTCGGGAAGGATCTCCTCGCGGACCAGGGATCGGCCGATCTGGGTGGTCTCCGTGAAGACACTTCGGACGAAATCCTCATCTTCGAAGAGAGCGTTGAACGCCTCGGCGTACTCCTCCATGGGTGCGTCGGGGCGCGGCCGCATGAAGGTGAACTCGTAGAAGCCGATCACCACCGGAGTCGCCACCACATAGCGCGTACCGTCTCGCTCGAAGTCGAGCAGGAGCCCACGTTCGGCCATCGACGTGATGTGACTACCGAGCTGTTCCGGGTCGGTTTCGAGCTTCTCGGCGAGTGTTGGCAGGCCGACCAGTTGGGGCAACTGCCGGGCGACGTGGGCATCTTCCGGTGTGAACAGGAGACGCAGAACGCGAAGCATCGCGTCGGAGCCGGGGGCACCGGTGACGTTGCGGTTGAGCCGTTCCTGCAACAGCCGGTACTCCTCGTCGACCGCGGCTTCCGAAATCGGCACCGCTTGGGCCACGAGCAGCCTCCGTCCTTGGTGGCACTCTCCTTCGAGCGTACACGGCGAGGGTCGTTGGCGCCAGACCTGGGCATCTCCGGCGATCATCCCGATCGATCACGAGATCCCGACTACCGTTCTCGGGGGACCTCGTCGTTCAGGACCGAGAGCACTCCCTGCGCTTGGCACATGGAAGGTTCATCGTGCGCTCCCTGAACCGGTGCTTCCGCGAGCATCGTGCGAGGTTGCTGAAGGCGAGCATCACCTCGTTACGTTTCTTCGCTCCGATGGTGCCGTCGCAAGAGCATCTGGCTTCTCGGCCGCGGTGGGAGCCAAGTTGGGAGCCTTTCGCTGTGGACTGCTGCGTACGCCCGTGGACACGGCTTGGAGATCTACGGATCAGAAGGTTGGGGGTTCGAGTCCCTCCGGGCATGCCACTGGGACCCTTGTGCGAGCGGGGATTTCGCTGTGAGCGGTTGATCGACGTTTGCCGGCGGGATGCGGTCCTGGAAGCCGTTGGCCCGTAGTCGGGAGCTCTCGGATCATCACAGCAAGGGAACTCCACCGCCCGCATCCGTCGATGACCGATCGGCCCGCCACCGGTTGTCAGGGAGCAATGATCTAGGCTTGGTTGCTCGCCCCCCGGAGAGGAGCAGGCGCGTGGCGGGCTGGCAGCCATCACCCGAGATTCAGGCTCTCTATGCGGATCATGTCGAGAGTCGGGCCGCGCTCGGCGTCGAGCGTGCGATTCACTACACGGAGTATTGGAAGAGCAAGGCAGGCAAACAAAGCTCCTCGTGCCTCCGGAACGCCGAAGCGCTGGCCTACCACCTGGAACGACGTTCGATCCGGATCTACCCGGGTGAGCTGATCGTCGGTTCCCATACGGAGCATCGGGTCGGCGCCATTTGTCACATCGAGAAGGCCGGCTTGTTCATGCTGGGGGATCTCTTCCGTTTCGAGAAGCGAGCGGTGAATCCACTCCGTTTGGAGCCGGGCGCCAAGAGAGCGCTCCTTCGCTCTCCGATTCCCTACTGGCTCAATCGCAATGTGGCCATGCGCTCCTTCCCGCTTCGCGAGAGGCTTGCGTACGCCAAAGACCAGCTCCGTGCCACGTCTTTCGTCATCAACGAGGCCGGAGGCGTGGCCCACTTCCTGCCCGACTACGAACAGCTCATCCGGCTCGGCACCGACGGCCTGCGGGCGAAGGTGCAGGAACGAATCGATCGGGGAGGGCTCGGTGCGGACGGGCTCGACTACCTCGAGGCAAGCCTCGTCGCCCTGACGGCAGTCGAACACTTCGCCGATCGGTACCGGGATGAGGCCCGGCACCAGGGACGAGACGACATCGTCGAGGTGCTCTCCCACGTCCCGCGCCGGCCGGCCCGGACCCTTCGGGAAGCGCTGCAATTGATCTGGTTGTTCCAACTGTTGATCCAGGTCGAGTCCCTCGATCAGGGCATCAGCCTCGGGCGCATGGACCAGTACCTGTATCCGCTCTTGTGTGAGGACAAGAAGGACCCCGGCTTCGACCCGGATCGGGTTCGTGACCTGTTTGCAGCCTTCTGCATCAAACTGTCGGAGATCGTCCCGCTCTTCTCCGAGCGCGTCACCGAGTACTTCGCCGGCCTGCCCACCGGGCAGGTCGTCACCGTCGGCGGTCTCGATGCCGATGGCAACGACTGCACCAACGAACTCACCTACCTGCTGCTGGATGTCATGGAGGGATTCAAGACCCGGCAACCCAACTGGCACGCCCGTATCGGCGCTCGGTCGGATGAAGCGTATGTGAAACGGGTTGTCGAAGTGGTGGCCGGTGGTGGGGGATCTCCGGCGCTCTACAACGACGACGCGATCATGCCCGCAATGGTCGAACGGGGAGTGGACGCTTCCAAAGTATGGAACTATGCGACGGTGGGTTGCGTGGAGCCGGCGCTGCAGGGAGAGAGTTTCACCTCCTCCGACGCGGCCATCTTCAACCTGGCGATCGGCCTCGAGCTTCTGCTGGGTGGCGGGCGTCGGCTGAAGCGGGGAGAGGTCCGTGAACGCCCCTGGTTACGCCAGATCCGATCCACGGCCGAGCTGCTGAAACAACTGGAAGAGCAGACCGACGAGCGAATCCTCGGGATGAAGCACTCGCTCGACGCCATCGAGAGGACCAACGCACGGTTCTTCCCAACTCCGCTGTCCTCGCTGACCGTCGGTGGGTGCATCGAGAACGCCACCGACTCCACTCGCGGCGGTGCCTGGTACAACGCCTCGGGGATCCAGGGGGTGGGCGTGGCCGACTTGGCGAACTCGCTCGCAGTAATCGAGAAGCTCGTCTTCCAGGATGAGAAGTGCACCTTGGAGGATCTCGCCAACGCCTGTGCGACAGACTTCGACGGCCAGGAGGCGTTGCGCGCCCGTGCCCTCAAGATCGCCGCCTTCGGCAACGACGACCCGCTGGTCGATGACCTGGCGAACGAAGTTGTCTCGATGTTCGATCGTTGCATCTCGCGGCACACCAACACACGCGGCGGACGCTGGATGCCGGGCTTCTACTCCATGACCTGCCACCAGGGTTTCGGCAAGCAGACGGCAGCTCTCCCGTCGGGCCGTCTCTCGGGACGTCCTCTGGCCGACGGTCTCGCACCGGTGGATGGCTCGGACCGGCTCGGCCCCACCGCCTCGCTCAACTCCGTGGCCAGGCTCGACCAGCGGCGCTTCGGCAACGGGATCAATCTCAATATCAAGTTCGACTCGGCAATGGTGGTGGGACGGAAAGGCCGCGTCGCCCTCGAAGCCCTGATCCGTGGCTACTTCGCCCAGGGCGGCATGCAACTCCAGATCAACGTACTCGATGTGGACATTCTGGAGCAGGCCATGCGGGATCCCGATAGCCACCGCAATCTGCTCGTGCGGATCTCGGGCTACTGCGCGTACTTCGTGGACCTCACCCCGGGCATGCAGCAGGAGTTGATCGACCGTACGCGACATCGGACGTGACGGAACCAACGGCCCCGGTCTTCGACGTTCAGCGTTTCTCGCTCCACGACGGCCCCGGTATCCGATCCCTGGTCTTCCTCAAGGGCTGTGCCCTGCACTGCCCCTGGTGCCAGAATCCGGAATCGCAGGCGGCCCAACCGGTCATTGCCTTTTATGAAGATCGCTGTGAGGAGAGCTTCGAGTGCGCCGCGGTCTGTCCCAACGGGTCGATCCGGCTCGAAGGTTTCCGGGTCGACTACGGGCGCTGCGACCGGTGTGCGCTCTGCGTCGACGCCTGTGCGTACGGCGCGCTCCGGTTGATCGGTGAGACCCTCACGCCGCAACAGCTCATGGCACGGCTACTGGCGGATCGGCCCTACTACGAGAGCTCCGGCGGCGGGGTCACCTTCACCGGTGGTGAGCCGACACTTCACCACCGCTTCATGAAGCGCGTGCTCGAGCTCTGTAAGGGGGCCGGGGTTCATACGAATCTCGAGACCGCCGGGACCTTCTCGTGGGAGACGTGGGAGGAGACGCTTCGCTTACTGGATCTGATCTACTTCGATCTCAAGATCCTCGATTCGCAACTCCACGAACGGCAACTCGGCGGCGGTTTCGACAGGATCATGGAGAACGCCGTGAAGCTCGTCGCCGACGGGTTTCCGGTGGAGTTCCGGATGGCGCTGATCCCGGGTTTCACGGATACGCAGGCCAACATCGAAGCCGTCGTCGAACTCCTTCACGTGTTGGGACGGAAAACCATCCACCTGCTCGCCTACCACAACATGGGGGAGGCGAAGATCGACATCATCCGGGGAAGGCAACCCAAGCTCGGTCTTGCGCGCTACTCCGACGAACGTTGGCACGAGTTACGGAAGACCTTCGAGCTGCGCGGCGTCGAGGTGCCGGGAGTTCACTGAGCAACGCAGTCTCGCCTCTCGACGGCGAGGTATCACCGCCCGATGCGATATCGGCTCTGCCGTCGCGACACGAGGAGTGGCGACACCTCATCCCGTTCGAGTGTTCTTCACTTCCGATGGTTCTGTCGCACGGGATCGAGCTTGCCTGCCACCAGCCTGGTCGTGGAGCGGTGCTCGGGGGCCGTCTCGGCACAGGCTCCGCTGGTGCGTACGGCATGCAGGCAGCGGTGAGGGCAGCAGCTTCGGCGACCGGAGATCCATCCCTCGATACCCGTACCTACACCGCTGGTGACCCGCGTCGACACCGTCGAGAGCAGCCTCTTCGAAGAGCACGGCTAGAGTATCCTCGAATTCCCGAGCCTCCAGGTTCGGGCGTCCTCGACAGAGCGAAGTCCGGTGTGAATCCGGCGCTGTCCCGCAACTGTGATGCCTCCTCGTGAGGATAAGCCAGGACGCCTCTCTCGATGGCGATGTGCCGAGTCCTCGGAGGAGGGACGACGCCATGGACCAAAGATTGACTCCTCCGACAACAAGGAGGAGTTATGAAACTGATCCGTTCGGTGGCGCTCTTCGGCGTGCTGATGCTGCTTGTCGCCGCATGCGCCGGTCCGACCACCGCCACCGCCCCGTCGCCTACGACGGTTCCTGAAACCACGACAACGACCGCGGCACCGACCACGTCGACCACGTCGACCACGGAACCGGCCACCACCACGACGACGGTGTTGCCGGAGGCTTTCCCGGTGACGATATCGGCCGCCAACGGGGAAGTGACCGTCGAGTCGATGCCGAAGCACATCGTGTCACTGTCGCCAACGGGCACGGAGATGCTCTTCGCGATCGGTGCAGGTGACCAGGTGACGGCGGTCGACAGCTATTCGTACTATCCGGCGGAAGCGCCGGTCACCGAACTGTCGGCGTTTCAACCGGACGTCGAGGCGGTGGTGTCCTACGGACCCGATCTGGTCGTCGTATCTCACGATCCGGATGGATTCGTAGCTGGCATGGAGGCTGTGGGCGTGACGGTGCTCATGCTGCCTGCTGCAGAGACACTGGATGACACGTACACCCAGATCGAGCAGCTGGGGGCGGCCACAGGGCATGTGGGCGAGGCGGCGCTCTTGGTGGCAGATATGCAGACAGAGATCGACGAGATCGTCTCCGGTGTACCCGAGTTCGACGAGCCGCCGACCTATTTCCACGAGCTGAGTTCGTCGCTGTATTCGGCGTCGTCGGGAACCTTCATCGGTCAGGTATACGGCCTGTTGGGATTGGAGAACATTGCCGACGCGGCAGAAGGAGGGGGCCTCTATCCGCAACTGTCGGCGGAGTACATCATCGAGCAGGATCCGGACTTCATCTTCCTGGCCGATGCCGCCTGTTGTGGCGAATCGGCAGAGACGGTGGCGGCTCGGCCGGGATGGGGAGAGATGTCGGCGGTGACCGGAGGAAGAGTGGTGGAACTCGACACGGACGTGGCATCGCGGTGGGGACCGCGCATCGTCGAGTTCCTCAAGACGGTCGCCGGAGCGGTGAGTAAGGCATCGGTGCCGACCGGGTGAACACGAAGCTCGAAGCGACGCGACTCCCGGCCGGCTGGCTCGTGTTGGCCGGAGTCGCCGTCGCCGGGGCAGTGATCGTAGGGGTGTCGTTCGGTGCCGCCGATCTGTCGCTGGGGTCGATCTTGACCGAGTTCGTCAATCGGGTTCCCGGGATCCAACTCCACTCCGGTATGGGATCTGCGGAAGCAGCGGTCTTGTGGAAGATCCGGCTACCGCGAGTCGTGTTGGGCCTCTTGGTGGGAGGGATGCTGGCGGTCGCAGGCAGTGCCTACCAAGGCGTGTTTCGGAATCCGTTGGCGGACCCTTATCTGCTTGGGGTGGCGGCGGGTGCCGGCTTGGGAGCAACGTTGGCCTTTGTGTACGGGGCGGGTTCGGGTGGTTTCCACGCGACGCTGCTGCCGGTGGCAGCGTTCGCGGGATCGATGATCGCTGTATCGGTCACCTACATGACCGGTTCGGGCGGCCGTGGCGGAACGTCGACGGCCTCTTTGATCCTTTCGGGGGTGGCAGTGGCCGCGATGTTGACCGCTGCCCAAACGTATCTTCAGCTCCGCCACACCGAGGTGCTGCGTGACGTTCTGTCGTGGGTGCTGGGGCGACTGTCGACGGCAGGCTGGCGCGAGGTGATCATCCTTCTCCCCTATGTCGTGGTCAGTGCGGGAGCTCTCGTATTGTCGCGCCGGGCACTCGATGTGCTGGCGCTCGGCGTCGAGGAGGCGTCGGCGCTGGGAGTCAATGTTCGGCAAGTCCGCATCGCAGTGTTGCTCTTCGCCAGTCTCGGTACGGCCGCGGCAGTTTCGGTGAGCGGGCTCATCGGGTTTGTGGGCATCATCGTGCCTCACGCGGTCAGGATGGCTGTCGGTACGAGCTACCGCCGCATCATTCCACTTTCGTTGTTCGCGGGTGCTGCCTTTCTGGTGCTCGCGGACGTCATCGCACGATCGTTGATGTCTCCCGCGGAACTGCCGATCGGGGTGGTCACCGCGTTCGTGGGCGGCCCGTTCTTCTTGGTCGTGTTGCGTTCAACCCGGAAGGCGCTGTTGTGACCGCCCTGTCCGTGGAGTCTCTCTCGGTTGCGTTTGGGGACGCGATCGTGCTGGACGATGTCTCCTTCGAAGTCGGGCCGGGCGAGTGGCTGACGGTGATCGGCCCCAATGGCGCCGGCAAATCAACGTTGCTGCTGGCGATCATGGGCTTGGTGAGCCATGGCGGGAAGGTGACCGTCGACGGTCACCATCGCTCGGATCTCAGGGGGAGGGAACTGGCAGGGAGGGTGGCATTCGTACCACAGCATCCGATGCGGCCCTCCGGTATGCGCGTATTCGACTACGTCCTGTTGGGCCGGACACCACATCATTCGCTCTTCGCCACAGAATCGGAGAACGACCTCGATGCAACCCGCGAGGCTCTGGTCTTGCTCGATCTCGAGTCGCTGGCCGATCGGGACGTGTCGTCCCTGTCGGGCGGAGAGGCGCAACGGGCTGCTCTCGCCAGGGCGGTGGCGCAGCGGGCGCCGCTCGTGATCCTCGACGAGCCGAACAGTGCCCTCGACATCGGAAGGCAGCAGGAGGTGATGGGCATCATCGATGACATCCGGCACCTTCAGGGCCTGACGGTGATCTCGACGTTTCACGACCTGGCTTTGGCCGGGCAATTCTCGGATCGCCTCGTGCTCCTGGACGACGGTCGAATCGTCGCGAGTGGCGACGCCCACGACGTCTTGACCGAACCGATCATCGAGTCTGCCTATGGCGCGTCCGTGCGGGTGGTTTCGGAAACCGATGGGACGATCAGTGTCACTCCGCTGCGACGACCTCGAATCGCAGAGGTGCGCCGATGAGTGTGATTGTCGCCGGGATTGTGGACTGGTGGCTGGGTGAGGCACCGGCCGGCTGGCATCCCGTCCGGTGGATGGGCAGATACTTGGAGAGAACCGGTTCCTGGATTCAACGCCCGGCGACCGACCGGGGAAAGCTGGTGGCAGGGGGAGCGGCTTGGCTGGGAGGGCTGACCGGGGTGGCCGTTGCTGCGCTTGGAATCGACCGGTTCATCACTCGGCGGCTCCCCCCGGGCATGCAGGTGCTGATTCGAGGTCTGATCCTCAAGCAGATGCTGTCGCTTCGCCTGCTGCTGTTCGAGGTCCAGTCGGTCGAGACCGCTCTCGACGTCTCGGAGGAAGAAGGGCGTCGGCAGGTGAGACGGATCGTGAGTCGTGACACTGCACGATTGACGTCTGTCGAGGTGCGAGAGTCGGCGCTGGAGAGCCTGGCAGAGAACCTGGCGGACTCGGTGGTGGCCCCGATCTGGTGGTACCTCGTGGCGGGATTGCCCGGCGCGATGGCCTTTCGGTATGTGAACACCGCGGATGCGATGTGGGGCTACCGCGGGGAGATGGAATGGCCCGGAAAAGTGGCGGCCGTCGCCGACGACATCGCCAACTTCGTTCCGGCGCGGATCACCGGGGTCCTCATCGGAGCCCCATCGGTCGGGCCGGGTCGGATCGGAGCGGAAGCGACCAAAGCGACGTCTCCCAACGGGGGATGGCCGATGGCCGCACTGGCTCTGCGGCTTGGCGTGCGCCTCTCGAAACCCGGTACCTACGTTCTGAATCCGGCCGGGCGTCCCCCGACACCCGGAGATACCCGAAGCGCGCTACGTATGGCCGCCGGGCGTTCGGCAGCCTGTCTGATGGCAGCCGCCTTGATGGAAGAGGCCGGCCGACGTGATCGGTGACACTCACGGCGGAACCGACCTCGGGCCCGCGCCCCGGCTCGACTTCTCGACGAACGCCAATCCACTTGGACCGGATCCGCACGTGATGGCCGCCCTCCGAGACGTGAACGTCTCGGCGTATCCGGAACCGAGCTACACGGCGGTTCGTGGTCGCCTCGGTGCCTTCCACGAAGTCGACCCCGCGTGCGTCGTGGTGGGCGCAGGCGCTTCGGAGCTGATCCGCCGCCTGGTGACGTGGTGGTCCGGCCCGATCGTCGTCACGGATCCCACCTTCGGTGAATACGCCGCGGCTGCATTTGCGGTAGGACGCCGAGTCATTACCGCGGGAGATGATGGTGACTTCCTTGCTGCGCTGGGCGGAGGTGCCCTCGGTTTCCTCTGCGTTCCCAACAATCCCGATGGCCGTCTGCCGCTCGAGGGGTTCGTCGAACAGGCCGCCGGGACCGCCGGCGCCTCGGGCGGCCTTCTCGTGATCGATGCCGCCTACGCGCCCTTCTGTTCACCTTGGCCGGTGTTGTCCTCCTCGGCGGTCGTGCTCCATGCACCGAACAAGGTCCACGGATGCACGGGGCTGCGCGCCGGCTACGCGGTCGTCCCTTCTCGGGAGATGGCGATCGAGCTGAGAAGGGTCGCTCCCTCGTGGGTCGTCGGCAACCACGGAGCATCGTTCCTGGCGGCATCGGTGACGTCCCAGGCCCAGGAGTGGGTGAACGAGACAACCGGGACGCTGCGGACGTGGCGGGCCGATCTGGCAGACGGATTCCGGGTGCGAGGGTTTGCCGTGATCGAAGGGCCGGCGAACTTCCTGCTCGTCGATGTGGGGCACGCCGACACCGTGACCGAGACGCTGCGCGCCGACGGTCTCCGGGTGAGGTCATGCGTGTCGTTTGGCTTGCCCCGTCATGTGCGAATCGCCGCGCTTGCGCCCGAAGCCAACACCGAGCTGCTGGCCTCGGTCGATCGATCGGTACCTGGGGGAGTCACATCGTGAGGGCGCTCATGGTCCAGGGATGCACCAGTTCGGCGGGCAAGAGCCTCCTGGTGACGGCGCTCGCCCGCATCTACCGGCGCCGGGGCTTCTCCGTCGCACCATTCAAGGCGCAGAACATGTCGAACAACGCCCGGGTGGTCGCCGGCGGTGAGATCGGTGTTGCCCAATGGCTCCAAGCGATCGCCGCGGGGGTTCCTCCGGACGTCCGCATGAACCCGATTCTGGTCAAACCCGAACGAGAGGGAAGCCAGGTGGTCGTCGATGGACAGGTGGATTTCGAAGTCTCCAACTTGCCGTGGCGCGACCGATCGCCTCGGGTGTGGCCCGCAGCCCGGCAGGCACTTCACTCCCTGCTCGAGGAGTACGCACTCGTTCTGATGGAAGGTGCCGGAAGCCCGGCCGAATTCAATCTGTGGGAGAGCGATATCGCCAACATGCGATCAGCGGAGGAGGCGGACGCCGCAGTACTGCTGGTGGTCGACATCGATCGAGGTGGTGCATTCGCGCACCTGTATGGGACGTGGCTGTTGCTTCCGGAACCGCAGAGGGAGAGGATCGTCGGGTTCATCCTCAATCGGTTCCGGGGAGATGCCTCGCTCCTGGCACCCGCCCCCGAACGAATCGAGGAGATGACGGGAGTCCCGGTGCTGGGCGTCGTACCTTGGATCGCCCACGGACTTCCCGACGAAGACAACGCTTCGCTCATCGGGCGGAAAGCGACAGGACGCCGACACCGTGTGACGATTGTTCGTTGGCCCACCATCTCGAACTTCGACGAGTTCTCGACGATGGCCGGCTTGACCGATGTCATCTGGGCGGAAGATCCGCACGATCTCGAAGGTTCCGATCTCATCATCCTGCCCGGTTCCAAGCATGTCACCTCCGACCTCGAATGGTTCCGCCGGCGCGGATTCGAACAGGCGCTGGCGGCCGAAGCAGACAAAGGGACACAGATCGTGGGGATCTGTGGCGGGTTGCAGATGCTGGGGCAAAGGCTTCGCGACCCGAATGGCATCGACGGCGAAGCAGACGGCCTGGGACTCCTCGAAATCGAGACGATCTTCGAGCACGACAAGATCCTCACCGCCGAGAGCGGCGTCTTTGGCACCTGTCCGGAACCTTGGGAGAAGCTGTCCGATCGCAGCTTCACGGGATATGAGATCAGGCAAGGGAGGTCTGTTGCGGTCGGGTCGGTGGTCGAGGTACTGCCCCGCGGGCTCGGATATGCCTCCGGCAATGTCCTCGGACTGTACGTGCACGGTGTCTTCGAATCGTCGGACGTGTTGCAGGGACTCTTGGGCGTAGCCCCGGAGGGGTCACTGGAAGAGGAAATCGACATCGTGGCGGATCATTTCGAACGGTCACTCGACATGACGCGCATCGATGAGATTCTCGGAGTGGCGCGATGACCTCTCCCTCGTCCGGCAAGCCCCTTCACCGTTCTGCATCCCGAGTCCTGGTCAACACAGGCCACGGGAAAGGCAAGACCTCGGCTGCCATGGGTGTCATGATCCGCGGAGTTGCCCGGGGGTGGAACGTCGCCGTAGTTCAGTTCATCAAGTCGGCTGACCGTCCGACCGGTGAAGCGAAGATAGGCGAGAGGCTCGGCGTCGACTGGTACACCCTTGGCGATGGCTTCACCTGGCGGTCCCAGGACCTGGACCGCAGCGCCGCCCTCGCCCGCGCCGGGTGGGAGAAGGCCCGGGCGCTCATCGAGGAGGGAAACCACGAACTGGTGATCCTCGACGAGATCACCTACCCGCTCAACTGGGGTTGGATCCCCGTGGAGGAAGCGGTGGAGACGATTCGCCAACGCCCCGGCAAGGTGAACGTCATCATCACGGGACGGGATGTTCCCTCCGAGATCATCGACATCGCGGACACCGTCACCGAGATGTGCAAGGTGAAACATGCCCACGACCATGGCATTCGCGCCAAGAAAGGTATCGAATACTGATGAGCCTCACCGTGATCCTTGGTGGTGCCCGTTCGGGGAAGAGCGGCATGGCGCAGCGCCTGGCCCGGGCGACCGGTCGCCCGGTCGTCTTCCTGGCCACCGCGACGGCCGGAGACGACGAGATGGCAGCCAGAATCGAACGGCACCGCCGTGAACGGCCCACCGACTGGGTGGTCATCGAAGAGCCGGTCGACCTTTCCGGCACGCTCGAGAGGATCGATGGTGAAGACACCGTCATCATCGACTGTGTGACGTTGTGGTTGTCCAACGTGTTGGGAATCGGTTGGAGCGAACCGACGATTCTCGCCGGCGCAGCGGAGACTGCCCAACGGGCGGGAACCCGGCCGGGAGAGACGATCGTTGTGTCAAACGAAGTGGGGATGGGCGTGGTCCCGGTGACTCCACTCGGGAGGAGCTTTCGGGATCTCGCCGGCCGGGTCAATCGAACGTGGGTCGACGCCGCAGACCGGGCCGGTCTGGTAGTGGCAGGCCGAGTCCTTCCCCTGCTGATGCCGTTGAAGTGGGACGAGTAGACGATCCGAACAGGAGCACGAGACGAAATGAACAGCGCAACCCTCACTGGTCTGCTGGCCGAAGCGCCACAGCCGGACTCTGATGCGGCCGCGGCGGTGGCGGCCCGGGTCGCCGACATCCTTCGCCCGAAGGGTGCCCTCGCCCGACTGGACGACATTGCCGTCTGGCTGGCGGGTTGGCAACGCTCGAGCCGCCCCGCGGTGAAGAGCCCCGCAGTGCTGCTCTTCGCCGGCGACCACGGGGTGTGCGTCGATGGGGTGAGCGCCTATCCCGCCGAGGTCACCGGGGCAATGTGCCATGCGATGCGCTCCGGGGTGGCAACGGTGACAGCGATGGCGGGCACCCTCGACGCGACGGTTGAATTGATCGACGTGGGAGTCGGCAAACCCACCGGCAATCTGCGAGTCGAGCCGGCGATGTCGGAGGAACGGTTTGGGGAAGCCTTCGGGGCGGGCCGTGCTGCGGTCGCGCGGATCGAGACAGACTTGCTCGTGCTTGGCGAGATGGGGATCGGCAACACGACCGCAGCCGCCACGATCGCCGCGGCGGTCACCGGAAGCGATCCAAGTCTTTGGGTCGGCTCGGGAACCGGGGTGAACAGCCGGGCACTCGAGGGCAAACGAGCGGTTGTCTCCGAAGCGGTACGACGGATTGCCGACGTGACCGATCCCCTCGAGGTGCTGCGCCAGGTCGGGGGAACCGAGTTGGTGGCCATGGCCGGCGCGGCCGTTGAAGCCCGGCTCCGATCGATCCCGGTGTTGCTGGACGGCTACGTCGTGACCGCTGCCTTGTACCCATTGGAGAAGGCGGTCCCCGGCGCTCTCGATCACACCTTGGCCGGACACGTGTCGTCCGAACCGGGACACCGCAAGCTACTCGAGCTGCTCGGCAAGAAGCCGTTGCTCGATCTTGGGCTCAGGCTGGGGGAGGCGTCTGGTGCGCTGGCCGCTCTCCCGCTGGTCCGACTGGCTGCGGTCGTGGTAACCGACGTGGCCACTTTCGCCGAGGTCGGGCTCGGCCGATGATCGGTCTGCGGCAGGCGATCGGGCTCCTCACTCGGGTTCCGGTGCGTGTCCCAGGGCCATCCGATGGTGTCCCGTCGGCCGGAGTGGCGTGGTTTCCGGCCGTCGGCATTCTGGTCGGCGCACTGGCGGGCGGGACATACGCTGCCGGTTTGCTGGTGATGCCGGCCCTTCCGGCAGCGGTCGCCGCAATAGCGATGGGGGTGCTCGTCACCGGTGCGCTGCATGAGGACGGCCTGGCCGACACCTGTGATGCTCTCGCAGGCGGGCAATCGCCGGAGCACCGGATGGAGATCCTCAAGGACTCTCGTCACGGCTCGTACGGCGTGCTGGCGCTGGTGCTCACGGTGGGCATGAGGGTGACGTTGGTGGGATCACTGGGTGCCGGTTCCGGAATGGTGGCCCTTGTGGTCGCCCACACACTGGGACGGGCACTGGTGGGAGTGGCCATGTTCGTTGGAAAACCGGCGGCGGCCGAAGGTCTGGGGGCTCGCTACCGGGCCGGACTGGGTGCTTCCCACGCCACGGTTGCAGGCGTCGGTGGTCTGCTCGTGGTGGTTGCCCTGCTCGGATGGCCCGGGCCGGCTGTGGTGTTGCTGGGAGCCCTGGCCGCGGCAGGGGTCTTGTGGTGGGCTCACGCACGGATCGGCGGGTTCACCGGCGACATTCTCGGTGCCATCGAACAGGCCGTCGAAGTGGTGTCCCTGGCAGCCGTCGTCGTGCTCGTCGGCAGCGTCAGGGCGGCTGTTCCCTGGTGGAGTACCTGATGCCTCGGGTCGAGCGGCAGCGAAAGGCCGTCGACCTGGACGCCGTGTCGGCGGATATGGGCGCCAATTCACCATGAGTGCCGGGAACGTGACGATCTGGTTACTCCGGCACGGGGCGACGGAATGGACTGCCGACCATCGCCTGTGCGGGTGGTCCGATCCGCCACTCAACGATCTCGGGCGCAGCCAGGCTCGGGCCGTCCGTGGGCGGATCGGCGAGATCCGGCCCGAGTCGGTGTGGTCTTCCGACTTGGCCCGGTGCGTGGAAACCGCAGTGCTCGTCGGAGCCGGCCACCCACGGATCGACACCCGGTTGCGGGAGTTCGATTTCGGACGATTGGAGGGACGTCGCTTCGAGGACCTGGACGAGGAAACGCGGCGTGGGCTCGCATCATTCGACGGTTTCGAAGCTCCGGGAGGCGAGACCGTCGATGCATTCGCCCGGCGAGTCGACGAGTTCATCGCCGAGCTCGAATACGGCCGCCATCTCCTGGTCACCCATGGAGGGGTCATCAGGCATCTCCTCCGCACAAAGGGGTTGGATCGGTCCATACCACCGGCAGGTCTCGAGATGATCGAAGTCTGAAGTGGGAGGGAGAACACGCGACGGAAGGCCGGTCGCTTCCGTGAGTGCCGATCTGGGAATGTCGCAGCACGAGGTTGAAGTTCGAGTCCCTCCGAGCGTGCCGCGGACCCCCTTGTAGCGCAAGAGGTCTTGGCCGAGATGGATGAGCGGGCCGTCTGACGTTCGGGAGCCATTCGCGCCGGCCATTCCGTGCGAAACATCGTCGGCCGCGAGCCTCGACTCCCGTCGTGACGTCCATGACCGACGGAGCCTTGGGTCTGACTGGATCCGTCCGGCGTTGAGCCGATCGAGCAGATTGTCGGCGAGCGTTGCCGGGTCGAAACCGTCTTTCGCCAGTTCTGGTGGGCCTACGGGTATCGAATGCCGACTTCGGCCTCGATCTCCACCGGCATCCCAAACGGCAACGCCGCCATTCCCACGGCAGAGCGGGCATGTCGTCCCACCTCGGCTCCGAACACGTCGAGAATCACGTTGGAAAAACCGTTGATGACCGTCGGCTGCCGATCGAAACCCGGAGCCGAGTTGACCATGCCAAACACGCGCAGCCAGCCCGTGACTCGATCGAGGCTGCCAAGGGATCGCTGCAGCGAACCGAGCATCGACAGGGCCGTGAGACGGGCTGCCGCCACGGCCTCGTCAAGAGAGACGTTTCCGCCCACCTGGCCGAATGGCGGTGCCGGCGGGCCCTCCGGAGACTGAGGTCCATGTCCCGAGATCAGCGCCCGGTCGCCTCGGATGTTCACGAAACTGAATGGAAGTACCACGCCTGGCGGTGCCTGGATCTCAGGTGGCAGCTCCAATCCCAGTTCTATCAGCCGATCGTCTGTCTGTCCCATGAGTCACCATCCTCAGCGAGCACTCGCGTCCGGTCTCCGAACTAGCCAAACTTGGCCGCGAACTTGCCGGACGCCCCGGACAGCAGAGGTTTGCCATGCCCGAATACTGCGGCTTCGAATTCACGATCGGCCAGCTTGGCAAGGCTGGCCCTGGCGGTTGGGAGATCGTTGTAGCCGAGCATGTAGTTGAGTCCCATCAAGTTGGCAGCGGCATCTCCGGTGATCAGAAGCCCGCGGTCTCTCTTCCACAGCAGCGAAACGTGGCCGGCGGTGTGACCGGGCGTGTAGATGACCTCGATGCCTCCTGCGACGTTGATCAAGTCTCCGTCGTTGAGAGCGACGTCAGGATCGAAGGCCGGGAATTCGGCGGGTTTCCTCGGGATGAGCAACCGAAACAGAATGCCGGTGAGCAGACCCGGTCCTGCCTTCATCGTCTGGTGGATGATCCCGGCCCGGGCGATGTCACCGTCTGCTGGGTGCAGGCCGATGGGCGTGGTCCCACCAGACAGGTGCTTGGCGCTCCCAAGGTGATCGGGGTGGGCGTGGGTGAGCAGAATGCTCGTGAGGTCGGAGGGCTCACGTCCGATCGACCGGATGTCTTTCTCGAGCGCCTCGGCATGTTTGGGGAACCCGGCATCGATGAGTGTGAGACCGTCGTCGCCTTCGTCGATGAGGAACGCGTTGATCCCTCCATTGCTCAGCTGATAGAGATCCGAAACGACTTCCTTGGCAGCCACGTTGCTCTCCTCGTCAGAGAGAGGATTGTCGCAGGAAGCCGGCGACGATGTCGTTCCAGCGGGCGGGCCGTTCGAAATAGGGTGAGTGGCCGGTGTTCTCCACGACTGCCACCTCGCTTCCGTCGATGAATCCGGCGGCAGACTCGATCAGCGGCGGAGGGAATATCGGGTCGCGCTCACCGACCACGAAGAGTGTCCGAGCTTTCACTTGCGCGGCCCGGTCGGTGTGGTCGGTTGTCATGAGCAGCGGGATGATCTCCATCGGTGGCGGAGGCTCGGTGAGGCTACCCAACTGCGTGTAGAGGAACGAATGCGCCGGGTCTTCGTCGAGTAGTTGGGACCCGATCGCCGGATGAAGGCCGAGGGCCAGTCGGTCGGTCGGCGGCCCTGCGGCGATCTCCCGTCCGTAGTCGTCGAGCGTCCGGCGGATCTGCGGCGTGAAGATCCCGGCGGTGGTATCGGCCAGAACCAGTGAGATCGTACGGTCCGGATGGTCGATCGCGAAACCGAGTGCAGACCAGCCACCCATCGACTGCCCGACAATGTGAGCCCGGTCGATATCGAGATGATCGAGTAAACGCGCCATGTCGCCCACGGATGGAACCGGCCCGATATCTCCAGTGATACGGGTCGACCGGCCGAAACCACGCTGATCCCATGTGACAACCCGATAACGCGGCGCCAGGAAGGCCACTTGCTGATACCAGACCGCGTGGCTCCCGCCCATGCCATGCCCCAGGATCACCGCTTCGTCGCCGTCTCCCCAGCACTCGAAGTAGATCCGTTCGGTACCGGAGTCGATGAAACCGCATGTCGACATCGCGTGGGAGAGTAGACGCGGGGCGAGTCGGACGCTCAACCTCTGATCCCATGACCCAGCGCGAGATGCTGTCAAGCCCCCTGGGCCTGCTCGCTCCGCCCGGCTTGATTGCGTTGAGTCCCGGATCCCGGGGGAATAGGTGCATCTTCGGACTTTCGGCTGTGACCGGCGAGGACATCTACGACGCCCTGACATGCCGCCTCGACTGGACGGCGGATAACCTCGGGCAGCGGCTCGAAGAGTCCTTCAACGGACTGCCTCTCATCGACTCGAGGCCACGAGCGCAGAGGCCGACCCACACACCACCAGCCGGGATCCACACCCGTTGTCGCGTCGGGGCGCGCAAGTGGCTGCGGACCCCCACGCGCGGCGTTTGGAGATCTACGGATCACGAGGTTGGAGTTCGAGTCCCTCCGAGCGTGCCGAGAGATCCCTGCTCCACTTCACCCTGTGTTGCGAACGCCTCCGGCAGGCGGTTGGTCGAGCCGAGTGACGGTGGAGCTTGGGTCCCGCTCGAAACTTCGAGATGTACGCGTCGATCGTGCCGAAGTGTGTCCCGCCGTCGAGTCCGATTCCGTTGCGGCGGTTCATCCATTCCCGAGATACGACACGGTCAAGGAGGTGGTGCACCATCTCGGCTGTTGTCGACATGGCTCCCTTGGTGACACGGCGCACCACTTCGCACAACAGGTCGTTGTCGTTGGCCTCGAGTTGCCTGCCTCAGGCACATCGATGCATCCGGCGGTCGATGTGCACTTCCTCACGGTCACAGCAACGGACACACGTGAGACCGACGCGATGATCCCCTGCAGGGAGGTGCCGGCGACGGATCCTCCAGGCACCGCAACCGTCGACAGAGGGGCGTGGACTCCTCAAGGTCTGTGGCGATCAGTCGATAAATAGCCAGAGATACTATGGAGCGTTACTTGGACGTGAACCTAGGCCAGAGTCCTGGCGGGCGTGTGGCTTCATCGAGTCAGTTTGCCGAGCTGGCGCGCGCCGTGGTGGCAGGATCCAAGGTGACGATGGTGTTTCAGCCCATCTTCGATCTTCGAGAACGTCGGGATGGAGGGAGGAGTCCGGTTGGTGTGGAGGCACTGGCCCGGTTCGGGATCGCGGGATCTCCACAGCTCGTGTTCGACGCCGCCGAGGGGATGGGCCTCGGAGTCGATCTCGAGATTGCGACGTTGCGTGCGGCTCTCGCGTATCTGGATCGGCTGCCGGCCGGGATGTTCCTGACTGTGAACGTGTCTGCGACGGCCCTGGCGTCGGGGCGGGTCGGAGAGGCAATCCCTGCGGAGGTGGCAGAGCGTGTCGTGTTGGATCTCGTGGCGGGCGCGCAAGTGGTCGAGACGTGTGACGAAGCCGGGCTCGACCGTTTGGTGGAGGCCATATCCGATGTGCGCAGGGCGGGAGTTCGGGTGGCGTTGGACGATGTTGCCATGGCGCCAGAGGTTGTCTCGGATCTGGTGCTGTTGCCATTTGACATCCTCAAGCTGGACCGGGCGGTCGTGAGCGGCATCGACGCCGACTCCACCAAACAGGCAGCCGCGAGAGCGATCGTAGATCTCGCCGAGACGCTCGGAGTCCCGGTGATGGCCGAAGCGATCGAAACGGAGGCGGAAGCCAAGGTACTCGTTGAACAGGGTGTGCTGTTCGGTCAAGGATTCCACCTTGGCAGACCCGCCGTCTTCGGTGGGTGGGACGAGGCACGGCCGACATCATCTGGTAAGCCATTGGAGTGGGCTGCCACAGGACACGGTGTCAGTCAACCAAATGGCGAGTTCTCGCGAGAGGGGCTGCTGGGCTTCGCTTTGGATCGTGCGCCGATCGTGGTGTGGGCGATCGACACCGACGGGGTGTTCACCCTGTCGGAGGGGGGAGCTCTCGCCGGGATGGGCGTTGCCCCCGGTGAGGTGGTCGGTCGTTCGGTGTTTGAGCTGTATGCGGGAAACGCGAGTGTGTTGGAGCCGACTCGTGCAGCCCTTCGGGGTGAGACGTCCGAATCGGTTATGCGGATGGGCTCATCGGTGTTCAGCACATCGTATGCGCCGCTGCGCGACGGCGAAGGCAGGGTGATCGGAGCTTCCGGCGTGGCGGTGAACATCAACGATGCGGTACGGGCTCGCGAGGAAGTCGAACGCAGCGAGGCTCGACGACTCGCTCTGTTCGAAACGGCACCGATCGGAGTCTGGGTCGGGACCGCCAACGGGCGACTCATCGAAGTGAACGACGGATACCTCGACATGTTCGATATCGCTTCGAAGCAAGAGGCGCTCTCTTTGGATCTGGTTCGGCTCTGGCCGTCACCGGGTCACCGCGAACGGTTTCAGGATCGACTTCGCAGAGAAGGCGTGATCCGTGGTTTCGAGACAGAACTGATCAGTGCAAAAGGGCGCCCCATCCTCGCGCGAGTGTCGGCACGGTACCTCGCGGAGACTGATGAGGTGGAAGGCATGGTCGAGGACATCACGGCAGAGGCCGCGGCGCGTTCGGCCGTTGCCGACTCGGAACGACGTTTTCGTGCCCTGTTCGAATCGGCACCGATCGCGTTGCAGGTGGAGGACTTCACCGATGTTGTCGCGTGGCTGGACGAGCTCGGCGTTGCTCCAGGCGACCTTGCCGGCTACTTCGCCGCCCACCCCGGAAAGATCAGGGAGGGGCTGGGTCTCATCAAGATCACGAACGCGAACCCCGCCGCCATGCAGCTGTTCGGTCTCAAGCGATCGGAGCATCTCGGGCCACTGTCGAAACGTTCCGCCCTCCCTGCGTTCGCAGACCCCGAAGCAGTTACGTTGCGCAGCATCGCCAACAGAATCGCGACCTTCGAACGCCGAGCTACGGCCGAGATTCCCGGAAGGGGCGTCATCGATCTCGAGATCCGCTGGACGGCACCGGATCAGGGTGGAACGCCCGACTACTCGCAGGTGATCGCAGCGTTCGTCGACGTCACGAGTCTGGTCGAAGCAACACGGCGCGCCGAGGAACTCGCCGACATCAAGGGGCGTCTCATGGCGTCCGTGTCACACGAACTCCGCACCCCGCTGGCTGCCGTCGTCGGCTTTGCCGATCTTCTCGAAGGAGGACAGTCGTCACTTTCCGAATCCGAAACGGCCGAGGCGATTCATCTCATCGCGTCGACCAGCCGACAGATGGGCGGCATCGTCGAAGACCTCCTCACCTCGGCAAGAACGGATGTCAGAACCCTGGCAACTGCGCCGACGATGATCAGTTTGGGCGATGAACTCAACGCCGCGTTGCCTACCTGCGATACGGAAGACCGGCATGTCCACATACCTGCGGTGGACGCATGGGCGTGGGCGGACAGGGGCCGCACGCGTCAGATCATCCGCAACCTGATCAACAACGCCATACGGCACGGATCGGGAGACATCCAAATCGAAACCGCCTCCAGTGACGATCAGGTCACCCTACGGGTGATCGACCACGGCAATGGGGTCCCCAACGATGACGCCGCGAAGATCTTCGATCTGTACTGGAGTGGGCACGACGCTCCTGGGCACACGAACGCGCTCGGAATCGGCCTCAGCCTCTCGCGAACACTCGCCCGACTCATGGGGGGAGACCTGACCTACCGGCGAGATAACGGACGAACCATTTTCGAACTCACCCTTCCGGCGTCACCAGCACCCGAACATTGAGCCGTCCCGATCTCGTTGAGCCCCGTCGGATGCGCATCGGAGGAGCGAGGATGCTTGGTTCGACGGGTCGGGGCAGAGACTTCGGCGAAGACACGGCATAGCCCTGTCGTCCCTGGGCCGGCATCTGCTCCCGGCTCGGAGAGACCGGTCCGATGTCCGGCGCAGGCTCCGATTGACAGGCCTTGTTACGCAGAAGGTCGGTAAGGTCCTCGATGATGCAGACCGATGACGGCGACCAAGCGAGATCCAGGGACGGTGGCAGGCGTTCGATTGGGCTCGTTGGTGCCGTGGCAATCGGGATCGGAGGGATGGTCGGCGGCGGGATCTTCGCCGTGCTCGGTGTCGCGGCAACCGATGCGGGCGGTGCCACACCGGTGGCGTTCTTGGTCGGCGGGCTGGTCAGCGTTCTGACCGCGATCAGCTACAGCAAGCTCTCCGTAGCTTTTCAGAGTGCAGGGGGCACCGTCGCCTTCGTCGACCGGATCTTCGGTATCAACGAACTCACGGGAAGCCTGAATGTCGTGTTGTGGGCCGGGTACGTGGCGACCACCGCTCTGTATGCGTCGGCCTTTGGGCACTATTCGGCAACCCTGTTCCCGGGCGGCACGGACCCTTCCGCCGTTCTGCTCCGGATGCTGATCTTCACGGGGATTCTTTTGCCGTGGCTGGTCAATCTGACGAACGCGGGGCTCGTTGCCAAGACGGAGGGCGCGATCGTCATGATCAAGTTGATCATCTTGGGTGTCGTGATCGCGGCCGGCATTCCGGCTGTCTCTCCCACGAAGCTCGCCCCCGGCTCCTGGCCGTCATTGATGGCAGTGGTGGCGGCGGGAATGCTGATCTTCGTTGCCTATGAAGGATTCGAGTTGATCGCCAATGCGTCGGCCGATGTTCGGGATCCCCGCCGGACGTTGCCGCGAGCGTTTGGTCTGTCCGTCGGGATTGTCATCGTCCTCTACGTTTTGGTGTCGGCAGTAGTGGTGGGGTCCCTGACGCCCGCACAGATCGCCAGAACGGCCGACTTCGCTCTCGCGCAGGCCGCATCCGCCACACTGGGATCGATCGGATTCAGGCTCGTCGCCGTCGCCGCCATGCTCGCGACCCTGTCCGCCATCAACGCCACCCTCTATGGGGCGGCACGCCTCAGCTACACGATCGCGACCGTAGGCGAACTTCCGGACCGGTTCGAACATCTCAGATGGAACGAGCCGATCGGGTTGCACATCACGGCCGGCGCCGGACTCGCGATTGCCATTGCCCTGCCGCTGACCAGCATCTCCGCTTTGGCGAGTGCCATCTTTCTCATTGTCTTCACCGTCGTGAACGCCGCCGCGTTTCGTGTTGGACACAAAGCCGGCGTCAGACGGGGACTGGCGGCGGCAGGTGCCGTCGGTTGCCTCGGGTCTCTCGTGGTTCTCGTCATAAGATCGACGACTCATGATCCGGTCGGGCTGCTTGCGCTGTTCGGCCTCTTGGCACTGGCCCTCGGCGCCGAGCACCTGATCCTCAAACGTCGACCGCAACGACGGAATCGTCCGATCATCAATCTCGACGGAGACTGAATCGTTCTCCAGCCCCGCCCACGTTTCTGGTGTCGCACCGTGACCGTTCGGCACGACGCGACCGAGAGAGGACTGTGGCCGGACCTGGTCGGCGACGTCTGCTCACGATCTGTCGACATCGTCCATGAGGACAGGTCCGGTCTCGAGCGGTCGCACTTGTCGAAGTCGTGGGCTTGGCGCTGCTCGCTACCGTTGCCCCGGCCGTCGATTCGATCCTCGGCGGTCCCGAAGTGGTGTTGGTCGGGCCCGGTGTCGGGCGATCCTCGGGTATCCCCCTCCTCGGGCATCCCCGGCAGCGGGAACCGAAGCGTGTCACGCGTGCCGGGCGGCCTGCCGGCACTTCGACGTACGCACCCCCCAGGTATGGTGACTGAGCGGACCCCGTCCGACTCACGATGCACGACGGCGCTCCCTGTCTCTTGCCCGGTTGCCGCCTGGAAGGATCGACCAGAGTCGTCCAATCGCCGGGCGTCGACATATGGATCACCCGGCGACCAAACGAATTGGCATGGTCGGCAGGTATCAGCCTGGGAAATCCCGCTCAATCGGTGAGGAGATGATGTCGTTGTACTCGTCCCGAGAGATGTAGGTGGGTGTGTACGTCACACCGCGCTGGGCGAGCTCCGCGACGAACAGCCGCAGGTGGTTGCGAGACGCCATCTGCGCGACCGCGTAGACGAGAGCGACGTCAGGGACATCGGTCGCTCGCTGCTGCAGGTCGAAGATATCCATCTCTTCGACGGTCGCGCCGACGGTGAGGGCGGCGACTACGGATTGACTGCCCTCGGCCAGGAACTTGTCGTACGCCTTCTGCAGATCCGCATTGGTGAACAGTCCTGTCGGCTCGCCGGCGGCGGGGTCGTCGAGGCTGTACCTCTCCAGCAGTTGTGCGATCGCATCGGTGTGTGTCTGTTCCGCTGCCGCGATGTTGGCGAAGATCGGGAGTTGCCATTTGTCGTACAGTGCCGTGTACACGTCGTGGCCGAGCTTCTCTTCTTCCCGTGTCCATAGGAGGTCGTCGATCTGTTGCGAAGTCAGTGTCGAGGTAGGCATTCTCGAGAGGTGGGCCTTCAGCTCCTCGGCACCAACCGATGTGACTCCGGCGTCATCAACGTAGACGGTGCCGGCAGTGGGGGCAGTGCCGACTTCGGTCACCGTTGTCGTCGGCTCTGTCGTGGTCGACTTCTGGGGAGTTGTCTGAGCCGAGCACGCGCTCAGTAGGAGCGTGAAAGCAACGGCCACGATCAGACCGATCTTCCACCATCTCTTGGAATCGTTGAGATCGCCGTGTTCGTTCATCTCATCGCCTCCTTACACTTCACGGAGCGACATACGAGGCGCCTCCTGCGAGGCGCCCCCTGCAGGTCTCTTCGCCCTTGGATCAATGGCCGCGGTTACCCATTCGATCACCCAGTCCTTGTTGGGGACCCGCATTGTCACGGATACCGTCGTCGGCATCCACGAAACGGTCGCCGATACGGCCGCCGTCGTTGTCAACCACATTGTCGCAGATGCCATCACTAATCGAGTCGGCGGACACATCACCGGCTCCGGTTGCGGCGTGGGCCCCCGGCGTCGCTGCGAGGATCGGCCCGGCGTTGGCGCTAAAGCGTTGCCGAACACATGTTCGTTTATGATGCAGATATGGTTGACGCGGCCACCATCCTGCATGCCGATCTCGACGCCTTCTATGCCTCGGTCGAACAGCTTTTGGATCCGACGCTGCGAGGCAGACCGATCGCCGTCGGCGGCGGAGTGGTTGTTGCGGCTTCCTATGAGGCGAAGGCGTTTGGCGTCCGTGGAGGCATGCCTGGCCGCCGCGCCCGCGAACTCTGCCCGCAGCTCACGTTCGTCGAGGGCCGTTTCAAGGAGTATCAGCGGCTGGGTGACGCCGTGATCGACGTCTATCGGGATTTCACGCCCCTGATCGAACGGATCTCGATCGATGAGGCCTTCATGGATGTGGCCGGGTCGACGCACCTCTTCGGCACACCAAGGGAGATTGCGGCTGCAATCCGGACGCGTGTTCGCGAGGAGATCGGTCTTCCGGTTTCGGTGGGTATTGCTCGGACCAAGCATCTCGCCAAGATCGCTTCGCAGGTGGCAAAGCCGGACGGACTCGTGCTCGTCGATCCCGAGCGCGAACTCGTGTTTCTTCACGCACTTCCCGTTGAGCTGATGTGGGGAATCGGGCCGGTCACCAGGGCGCGTCTCGCCGAACAGGGCATCCGCACGATCGCCGAGCTTGCGGCCGTCCCGGGGAAATCCCTCGACTATCTGTTGGGAAAGGCCGCGAGCGCCAAACTGGGCTCGCTCGCCTGGAACCGAGACCCCAGGGAGATCGAGAGGCATCAGAAAGCCGCCTCCGTGGGTGCCCAGGCGGCACTCGGGCGCAGAGACGTATCAGACGAGTTGATTGACCGCACATTGCGACAGCTCGCAGACCGAGTGGCGACTCGCCTTCGTGCCAAGCAGCGAGCAGGTCGCACGGTCACGGTGAAGGTTCGATTTGCGAACCTGAAGGCGGTTACCCGCTCGGTCACACTGCCGGCCGCCGTGGCCGTCACGGCGATCCTCGCGGAAACCGCCGAGAAACTCGTTCGCGGGGCCCTTACCGACCATCCTTCCGAAAGAGAGATCTCGTTGCTCGCGATCTCGGTCTCGCAGCTCGTCCACGAGGTGGCGCTGCAGCTCGAGTTGCCTCTCGACGTGGGTGACGGGCAGTTGCATCCGGGTACCGAGGAAGGCTCGGAACGTTGGGCACTGGACCGCGCCGTCGACAGTGTGCGTGGCCGGTTCGGGAGAGCGTCCGTCGGTTACGCATCGGTGATCCTCGACGAATCAGATTCCGTGCCCGACGAGTTTCGGGAGCTGGCAGAACACTGACTCTCTGAACCCAGGGCTCGTAGGGGTCGTGGCGACCCCCCTGAGCCCAGGGTTCAGCGTTACACGAGGTTGGCGAGTCGGTCCGAGATGACCTGAGAGGCCTCGGTCATGATGCGATCGATGAGTTCTCCCACGGTCGGGATGTCATGGATCAAGCCGATGATCTGGCCGACGGCCATCGTCCCCTCATCGACGTTGCCGTTCCGGATGACCTCTTCAAGGCCCCTGCGACCAGACACGTAAGGGATGATGTCCTGGATCGTTGCATGACCGGTCGATTCGATCTCGATCACTTTCTCCGCCGTCTTGTTGCGGAGGACGCGCTCGGTGTTGCGAAGCGTTCGCATGATCAGGGTCGTGTCGGTCTCGTTGTGGTCGAGGATCGCCTGCTTCACCGCGTCGTGGACCGGAGCTTCCTTGGTCGCGACGAAGCGCGTCCCCATGTTCATCCCGTCGGCACCCAGGGCCAGCGCTGCGACGAGCCCCCGGCCGTCGCCGAAACCTCCCGAGGCCACGATGGGGATGTCGAGAGCGTCGACCGTCACCGGGAGCAGGACCAGCGATGTGACATCGTCCTCACCTGGATGGCCTGCGCATTCGAAACCGTCGATCGATACCGCATCGCAGCCGATCGCCTGGGCTTTGAGCGCGTGACGAACCGAGGTGCATTTGTGGATCACCTTTATGCCGGCGGCCTTCAGGTGGGGCATATATGGTTCCGGGTTGCGGCCGGCCGTCTCGATGAACTCGATTCCCTCTTCAGCGCACACCCGGAGGTAGGCGGGGTAGTCGGGCTGACGCAGCGACGGCAGGAACGTGAGGTTGATCCCGAACGGCTTGTCGGTCATGTCCCTGCACTTGCGGATCTCGTTGCGAAGACCATCCGGTGTTTCGTGGCTGAGGGCAGTCATGAAACCCATGGCTCCTGCGTTGGCGACTGCGGAGGTGAGTTCCGCGGCGGCGATCCACATGAGGCCACCCTGAATGATCGGGTGCTCGACTCCGAACAGATCCGTGATTCTGGTCTTCATTCCCGACTCCCTTCGATTCCGCACAAGCGTAGATCCGTTCAGCGGAGCATGGCACGTCCTGTTGCAGAAGGGGCCGGATCTGCCTTGCCTGATATCGTGTGACCGATCAGAAGGAGTCGCCATGGCAGATGAAGGGGCGCTCGTCGACGAGCGCATCGAGAAACTCTTGTCCGGCTTCGGCCCGGACACGGATCCCAAGGAGTTCTGGGGGAGGCAGTATGACCTGGGCCTGGCGTGGGTCCACTTCAAGGAGGGATTCGGCGGTCTGGGTGTCAAACCCAAATACCAATCTGTCGTGCAGGATCGCCTCGAGGCGGCCGGCGCGCCCGTCGGGAATCGTGAGCTGAATCTCCTCGGCATCGGTATGGGCGCCGGTGTTCTCTCGGCACACGGCACGGAGGAGCAGCAGCGCCGCTGGCTGCGCCCCATGTTCACAACCGACGAGATCTGGTGTCAGCTCTTCAGCGAACCGGGTGCCGGTTCAGACCTCGCGGGCCTGTCGACGAAGGCCTATCGGGACGGGGACGAATGGATCGTCAACGGCGAGAAGATCTGGACAACGCTCGCCCATGTCGCCAAGTGGGGAATGCTTCCGGTGCGTACCGATCCGGATGCGCCGAAGCATCGCGGTATCACGTACTTCATTGTCGACATGAAGGCTGAAGGTGTCGATGTGCGCCCGTTGTATCAGATCACCGGTGAGGCCGAGTTCAACGAGGTGTTCTTCGGCGACGTTCGGATCCCCGACGATCAGCGCATCGACGCGGTCGGCGCAGGCTGGCGCGTCGCGATGACGACACTCATGAACGAGCGGGTGGCGATCGGTGGCAAGATCCTCCCCAGGGAATCGGGTGCGATCGGAATCGCCGTCGAGACGTGGCAAGAGTACGGACTCGACGATCCGGTATTGCGTGACGAGTTGGCGAGGCTGTGGGCCGAGACGGAGGCGATGCGTCTGACGACGATTCGTGCGGCTGAGATGAGAAAGGTCGGTGTTCCCGGTCCGGAGGGTTCGACCGGCAAGCTCGCGTGGGCCGATCTCAACAAGGCGATCACCGCGTTCACGCTGGACATGATGGGCTGGGACGGCACCTTGTTCCCCGGTGGCTACCAGAAGGTTCGACCCACGTCGATCGGAGACCCGAAGGCGCGGCAGAAACAGTTCCTGCGTGCCCGCGCCAATTCGATCGAAGGGGGGACGTCGGAGATCCTGCGCAACATCCTCGGAGAGAGGGTGCTCGGCCTTCCGGGCGAGCCGCGAGTCGACAAGGACATACCCTGGAAGGACGTTCGCCGTGGCTGAGATCACCTTCGCACTCACGCAAGAGCAGCAGATGCTCAGGGAGACGACTCGTCGGTTCCTCGAGGACCGTGCGGATTCGATGGTCGTGCGCGACCTGATGGAGAAGCCAGATGGCTACGACAGCGAACTGTGGAAGGCAGGCGCAGAGCTCGGATGGCATGGCCTTGCCATCCCCGAAGAATATGGTGGCATCGGATTCGGGTTCACCGAACTGAGCATCGTCGTCGAGGAACTTGGCAGGGCTCTGTTTCCGGGACCGTTCCTTTCGACCGTCGTGATGGCGGCGAATGCGATCCTGATCGCCGGTTCCGAACAGCAGAAGCAGGAGTTCCTGCCGGACATCGCCGCGGGAGAGCGCATCATGACGATGGCGCTGTTCGATGGACCGCACGGTGCCGATCCGAGCGACGTCGCGATGCGGGCGACGGCCACCAAGGAGGGCTGGGTGCTCGACGGGCTCAAGCGATATGTGGCGTACGGGAACGTCGCCGACACGCTCATCGTCGCCGCCCGGACCGAGAGTGGCGTCAGCCTGTTTCTCGTTCCTGGTGACGCGGCGGGCTTACGTGTGAGCATCGTGCCGACACTCGACGCGACGCGCCGTGAGACCGACGTGTCCTTCGATCAAGTCGTGGCACAAGGCCTTCTCGGAAGGGAAGGCTCGGCAGGGCCGGTGATCGAGCGGATTCTGTTGCTCGCCAACGTTGCGCTCGCCGTCGAGCAGGTGGGGGGAGCGCAGTGGTGTCTGGAAACGGCCGTCGAGTATGCGAAGACCCGTTTCCAGTTCGGTCGGGCGATCGGGTCGTTTCAAGCGATCAAACACAAGTGCGCCGACATGCTGGTGGCGGTGGAGCACGGCAAGTCGGCCGCACACTGGGCGGCACGCAACGCGGACGATGAAGCCGAAACGAGGATCGCGTCGCCGATGGCGAAAGCGGTCTGCTCGGATGCCTATGTCGGTGCGGCGGGAGAGACCATCCAGATCCTCGGTGGAACGGGCTTCACGTGGGAGCACGATGTTCACTTGTACCTGAAGAGGGCCAAATCAACGTCGCTCATGTTCGGTGGGGTTCGCCACCAGCGCCGCCTGTTGGCCAAAGCGCTCGGCTTCTGAGGCGGCTTCGAAAGGGCACCCGTCTCAGCCTGGTTGTTTGTGTGCGCGCTTGAATGCCTTGACGCCGGCGGTGATGGATCCGTAGATGTGGTCCTCACCGATCGCGTCGAGCACGCCGCTCGCCCGCATCACGTCCTTGACGGGATCACGAACACGAGCGAAACACAGTGAGATCTGACGGCGCTTCAGCTCGTCGTGGAGCTCGAGGAGACGTTCGGCGGCGGTGGAGTCCAGGCCGTTGATGCCTTCGGCGTCGACGAGCACCGTGTCGATGTCACCTTCGGAGGCCAGACGCTCGACCTCCTCCACGAAGAAGGAGGCATTCGTGAAGATCAACGGGGCCTCGAAGCGGAACACGACCAACCCCGGGACCGTCGTTCCCTCGGGGTGCAGCGAGAGGTCCTGAAAGACGTGACCGGCGGTCTTGCCCAGGGTGACCGCTCGGGGACGGCTCGCGCTGCGGATCAGGAGCAGCAGGTCGAGGGCGATTCCTGCCCCGATTCCGGGCAGCACACCCAATGAGAGGACTCCGAACATGGCAACGAAGGCGAGGAGGAATTCCGAGTGGCTGATGCGCCAGAGCTTGCGGAAGTAGGCGGGATCCGCAAGGGCGACCATCGCCTCGATCACGACCGCGGCAAGCGCGGCGTCGGGTAGATGCTCGAAGACCGGCATGAGATACAGCAGTGTCAGGACGACCAGGCCCGCCGTGAGGACAAACCCGAGTTGTGTCTTGGCCTTCGCTGCCAGCACCACCGAAGTCTTGGAGAAGCTTCCCACGGCAACGAAGCCGCCGCTGAGGCCTGCTCCGAGATTGGCGGGTCCCAGGGCGAGGAGTTCCTGGTTGGGATCGATGGTTTCTCCGGTCTCGGCAGCGGCGGCCTTGGCCGATCCGAGCGTCTCCGCGTAGCCGAGGAGAACGATCGCCAGTGCTCCGGAGAAAAGCGTCTTGTACACGTGGAGGCCGCCGACGGATGGCAGGCTCAGTCTGGGCAGGCCCGCGGCGATGGTTCCGACGACCGCGACCCCACGACCTTGCAGGTCGAGCAGGGTCACGGCCATGATCGCCACGACAATCGTCGCCAAGGCTGCCGGGACCCGCGGAGCGTGCTTCCTGATCCAGAAGAGCAGGAGGAGACAGCCCACGCCAACGGTGACGGTGGCCAAGTTGACGTTGTACAGGGCACCGAGGATGTCCCAGAGCTGCTGAAAGAAGTCACCCCTCGTCGGGGTGAGTCCGATCAGCGTCGGGACCTGGCCGATGATGGTGACCAGCACGACGCCGGCGATAAAGCCTTGCATGACAGGCCGGGAGATGAAGTCTGTGACCCATCCGAGGCGAAGCAGCCCGAACACCAAGAAGAGGATCCCGACCAGGATGGCGAGCGCCGCCGTGAGGGCCACGTAGTCGGCGCTGCCGCTTGCAGCCAGAGATCCGATCGTCGCGGCCGACAACAGCGCGGTCGCCGAGTCGGGGCCGACCACCATGATGCGAGAACTCCCGAAAACCGCGTACGCGAGCAATGGCAGAGGGACGGTGTAGAGACCGATGACGGGGTCGACCCCGGCGATCCCGGCATAGGCCATGGCCTCCGGTACGAGCACCGCCCACAGCGTGAGTCCGGCGAACAGGTCCGGCCGCAACCACGAGCGCCGGTAGTGAGGTAACCACGCCATGATCGGCAGGTAACGCTGAAGGGCGCTCGTCTTCCGCTCGTTGTTCCGTTCGCGCATGCTCGGAGACTAGGAGACCACCGAGTGACGCATGGCAAGCATCTCGACGACGGTGCATCGTTCATCGACACAGATCGATCCGGCATTCTCTCGGATCGGGTCGCGCCGTTCTGATGTCCGCTCGCCACGTTCTCGGCTCAACCGAACAGGCTCGAGCCGCCATCCCGCCTGCGGTCTTGCAGCAATGCTGCGTCACGCCGTGATCCCTGCCCGACAGGAGTGGCCTTGCGGGGAGTCAGGGGGGTCCATGGGACAGTTTTTTGTTCTTGTGATTGGTGTCGTGTCGGCCGATCGTGTCGATGACATCATCCGTTCCTCGCATCTGCGATCTTTCGTGGTCCAGGTCACGGTCGTTGCCGGGGTGCTCTTCCTGGCCGGGCTCGTGGTGTGGTGGGCCGTGCACGACCGGTCATCCCGGGCGAAACCTCACGAAGAGCCCACAAGACCTTCCCGGGCGGACCAGGACACCTGGTGGTCCGGCGGATAGACGGCTCCGATCCCGGTTCGCCGAGTGGGCGCGGCCCGATCAGGTATGTGCGGGTGTCGAGAAGACGTGTTACTCGAGTTCCGGTCGATTGGCCGATTCGAGACGTTCTACAAGGCGACCGACGTCCTGGGCGTTCTCGCGTGAGCACACGAGGATCGCGTCAGGAGTCTCGATGACGACAACATCGTCGAGACCGGCGATCGCGACGAGACGGCTTTCCGCTCGCACGTACGATCCTGAAGTGTCCAGAGCAAAGACATCGCCGGCCAGGATGTTGTCATTCTCGTCCCGCTCGCCGATATCCCAGAGGGCCGCCCACGAGCCGATGTCGCTCCAACCCGCGTCGAGAGGCACGACGACGGCGTCTGCCGTCTGCTCCATCACGGCGTAGTCGATCGAGTCGCCTTCGATTGCCGCAAATGACTCGAGGTCGATGCGAATCGTTCCATTGCTGCGAGCGCTGCGTGACGAAGCCGAGCGTACGGCGGCGAGCATCTCGGGACGGTGTCTGTCGAGCTCCGCGAGGAATCGGGAAGCCCGGAACACGAACATGCCGCTGTTCCACAGGTAGCGGCCCGACGCGATGTAGTTGGCAGCGATTGCGGCGTTTGGCTTCTCGACGAATCTGGCCACCCGGTACGCGTCTGCGATCGAGCCTCCCTGCTCGATGTAGCCGTATCCGGTCTCAGGTGCGGTCGGTACGATCCCAAACGTGACGAGTCTGCCGGCGTCGGCATGGGGGATCGCTCGGGCCATCGCATCGAGGTAGGCATCGAGATCCTTGATCACGTGATCGGCCGGCATGACCAGCAGGATCGGATCGGTGCCGTCGGCGGTGGAGTAGAGAGCGGCAAGGGCCGTGGCCGGCGCCGTGTTACGTCCGACAGGTTCGATGATCAGTGTGGCTCCGGGTGCCTGTTCGCGAACGGTGGCTGCCTGGGCGGCGTTTGTCACGATGATCGGGGCGCCGGCGGCTTCGATCATGTTGGCGCGCTCGACGGTCTCCTGCAACATCGTCCGAGGGCTGACGAGGGCGGTGAACTGCTTGGGGCTGGTTCGTCGTGAAAGCGGCCAGAGCCGTGTTCCGGAACCGCCGGCCAGTATCACGGGGATGATCGGTCTGGTCATCGTGCCACCTCGGCGTCGGTGACGCCTTCCTGGGTTGCGAGCAACTCTACGAGTGTCTGGGCACGCTGGACGTCGACGTCCATGCGCATCGTGCCGCCCGTGTCCCCGTGCCGCCGAAAGCTGACATCTTCGGCAGAGGGGTCGATCTTAGTTGCGATCTTCCAAACCTTCGAGAAACTCGCTGCATCATCGAGAATCACCTCGACCGTGACGAGGTTCGTCCCAAGGCGCCGTCGCAGCCGGGCGTCGATGATCCGTAGGCCGAAGAGGACCAGGAGCACGACGGCGGTGGCGACGGTGGCCAGCAGCAGACTACCGACGCCGGCGGCCATCCCGATCGCCGCCACGGTCCACAGTCCTGCTGCCGTTGTGAGACCTCGAACGGTTGCGCCTTCCTTGAAGATCGCTCCTGCACCCAGAAAACCGATACCGGTCACGATCTGTGCGGCGATACGAGCGGGATCGGCGGTCGGGCCGAAGGCAGTGAGCGAAAGGAGCGTGAACAGAGCCGATCCGATGCCGACGAGCATGTGGGTACGAAATCCGGCCGCTTGGAGGCGGACTTCTCGCTCCAATCCGATGGCGCCCGAGAGTAACGCTGCGACCAGGAGCCGACCGGCATCACCGAAAACGACGAGATCCATGTCACTCTCCCTTGAAGTTGGGTGTACGGCGTTCCATGAGAGCGGTGAGGCCTTCTACGAAGTCGTCGGAGTTGAGGAACGCCGCGTTCCAGAGGGCCACGTAGTCCAGTGCTTCCTCGATCGGCCGGCTCGCGCCGGCGCGCAGAACATGCTTGATGCCACGGATCGTGAGTGGGGAATTGGCGGCGATCGACCCGGCGAGATCCTGTGCGGCCGTGAAGAGGGCATCGCTGTCCGCGTAGACATGGTTGACGAGACCGATGCGTTCGGCCTCGGCTGCCGTGACGTCCCGTCCGGTGTAGATGAGTTCGGCGGCATACCCGGCAGGGATGATCTTGGGGAGGCGTTGCATCGTGCCGACGTCCGCGATCATGCCGAGCCGGGTCTCACGTACCGAGAACAGGGCGTCTGCGGCGGCGAGGCGAATATCGGTGGCGGTGATGAGATCCACCCCCGCACCGATGCATGCACCGTGAATCGCGGCGATGACGGGCAGGGGACTGTCTGCGAATGCGGTGAACGATCTCTGAAGGCGTTTGATCTCGTGGTAGAGGTCGTGGCGACGTTTGACGTCGGTGCCGGGTGGGAACGAGGCCAGAGCGGTGATGTCGATCCCGGCGGTGAATGCGCGGCCCCGACCTGCGATGACGATCGCCCGGGTCTCTCCGTCGTCTCCGACGGCCTGGACGGCCTTGGGGATGTCGGTCCACATCGGCAGGTTCAGAGCGTTCAGCTTCTCTGGCCGGTTCAGCCAGATCGTTGCAACATGCTCTTTGCGCTCGATCTCGATAACGTCAGAATCCACAGCAGCAGATTAGGCGAGAGACAGGAGCCGATGATGCGATACCGGCAGTTGGGCAAGTGGGGGTTGAAGGTCTCGGAGATCTCGCTGGGCGCGTGGACGACCTACGGCGATTCCGTGAAGGACAAACAGTTGATCACCGAGATCACCAGGACCGCGTACGAGGGCGGTGTGAACTTCTTCGACAACGCCGACGTGTACGCACAGGGACAGGCCGAACGGGTGATGGGCGAGGTGCTGGCTGATTTTCCGCGACATACGCTGGTGATGTCATCGAAGGTGTACTGGTCGATGTCCGAGGACGTGAACGATCGGGGTCTATCCCGCAAGCATGTGAGGGAGTCGATCGTGAAGAGCCTGGGACGGCTTCGCACCGACTATCTGGATTTGTACTTCGCTCACCGCCACGACGATGCAGTGTCCATGGAGGAGATCGTTACCACGTTCAGCGGACTCGTCGACGAAGGCAAGGTGCTGTATTGGGGTACGTCGGAGTGGCCGGCGGCCAGGATCGCCGAGGCGGTCGCGTTCGCTCGCGGGAACGGTTTGCACCCGCCGGCGTGCGAGCAGCCGCAGTACTCGATGCTGTATCGGGAGCGGGTAGAGAGCGGGATCCTGCCCGAAGTGGAAGCGGCCGGGATGGGCATGGTCGTCTGGAGTCCGTTGGCCGGTGGGATGCTGACCGGCAAGTACGACGACGGTTTCCCCGAGGGGTCGCGGTATGCACGGGATGAAGAGTTGAAGGACTGGATGTACACCGAAGAGCGGCGCGAGAAGGCCAAGGCACTGAAACCGATCGCCGAGGAGATGGGATTGACCCGGTCCCAGCTTGCGCTGGCCTGGGTGCTGCGCCGGCCGTCGCTGACAAGCGCGATCACCGGCGCGACGAAGGTGTCGCAGATCGAGGAGAGCCTGGGCGCGAGTGGGGTCGAGATTCCGGCGGAGGTGCTGGAGAAGATCGACACAATCCTGTCCTGAAGTTTCCTGTCAATGCCGGCGTCGAATAGCGACGCCGGCATTGACGAGAAACCGTTCTGGTGACGGCCAGGGGGCTCGGCGGCGGTGTATGCCCACGCAGCGTGGTCGACCGTCGGCTAAGCTCGACGGTGGAGCGATTCGCCGAAGGGGCCCGTGCTGACTGCAGTGTGGAGACGCGACTCGGGAGGATGTCGACGTTCAGTCGGTATCCCACTTTCGTCATGTTCTTGACCGTGTCGGCGCGCGCCCTCTGAGACAGGAGGGCACTGTGAAACGCAAGAGATGGACCGTACTGGCGATCTTCGCGATGGTGGTGGCACTGTTGCCTCTCAGCGCAGCGCCGGCGGCAGGGACGGCAGGGACGTCGGTATTCATCAATGAGATCCACTATGACAACACCGGCGGTGACACAGGTGAGGCAGTGGAGGTCGCCGGACCGGCCGGCACCGACCTCACGGGGTGGAGCATCGTGCTCTACAACGGAAGCGGCGGTGCCAACTACGGTACGATCGATCTCTCGGGAACCATTCCGGATCAAATGGCGGGTTATGGCACCCTTTCGTTCCCACAAGCGAGCATCCAGAATGGCGCTCCCGACGGCCTGGCACTCGTCGACAACAGCAGCACGGTGGTCCAGTTCCTGAGCTATGAGGGGACGTTCACCGCGACCACCGGTCCGGCAGATGGCATGACCAGTACCGACATCGGCGTCTCCGAAAGCTCCTCGACGCCGGTCGGTGACTCGCTCCAACTCGTCGGCACCGGTTCGATCTACGAGGACTTCACCTGGACGGGACCGACACCCGCGACCTTCGGGGCCGTCAACACGGGGCAGACTCTTACCGCGGTGCCCGCTCCGGACGTCACGAACACGATCTACGAGATTCAGTACACGACCGGTGATGCCTCGCCGCTGGCCGGGCAGACGGTGGTGACCGAGGGTGTCGTCACCGCCGTGTTTGGCAGGAAGGTCTTCATCCAGGACGGAACGGGGCCGTTCAGTGGACTGTATCTGTACAACCCGAGCCCGATCCCTGCCGTCGGCAACGTCGTTCGAGTCCAAGGCCAGGTCAAGGAGTACCACGGCAAGACGGAGATCGACGGTGGTGCACTGTGGAACATTGGTCCCGGGACGTTTCCGGCGCCCGAAGTGCTGGCCACCGGGGATATCGCCCGAGAGCAGTGGGAGTCCGTCTTCGTCCGTGCCGAGAATGCGACGGTCGTCGATCCCGATCTGGGACACGGCGAATGGTCGGTCGACGATGACAGCGGGCCGGTGCGAGTCGACGATCTCGGCTCATACGGCTACGTACCGTATGCCGGCGATCCGGTGACGTTCGTGCAAGGACCCCTCGACTATGCCTATGGCAACTTCAAGATCGAGCCACGTGACGACGGGGACCTCTTCGTCGATCTGCGTGCCTGCGGCCTCCGGTACACACCGATCTACGACATCCAGGGCAGCGGCGATGCCAGCCCGATCGAGGGTTCCATGATCTGGACCGAAGGTGTCGTGACCGCCGACTTTCAGGAATCGAGTGAGCTGAAAGGCTTCTTCCTGCAGGACGCCGCCGGTGACGGTGACGTCGCGACATCCGATGGCATCTTCGTGTACCAGAAGGCGATGTGGGGCGACGTGGAGGTCGGCCAGCATCTGCGTTTCCAGGCGAAGGTGGCCGAGTACTACGGACTGACGGAGCTGAAGTATGTGTCCGACCTGACCGTGTGCGGCAGCGGGTCGGTTACACCGACCGCCGTCGATCTGCCGGTGGCAGAGGATGATCGCGAGCCGTACGAGGGCATGCTGCTGACATTCCCGGAATCCCTCGCGGTGGCCGACAGCTACAACCTGACGAAGTATGGCGAGGTCATCCTGTCGGCCGATGGGCGGCTGTTCGCTCCGACCAATCAGTTCGCTCCGAGCTTCGACTGGTACGACTCGAACGACAGTGACGGTGTCGCGGAGATCCTCGAACCGCGTCTCCTCGTCCTCGACGACGCCAGCAACCACCAGTATCCGGATCCGGTTCCCTACATTCAGCCGTACGGAACCCTTCGCTGGGGTGACACGACGACCGATCTCACCGGGGTGCTCACCTACGCCTACGGTGCGTACAAGTTGGAGCCGACCGAGGCGGTCGTCTTCTCCGAGGACAACCCGAGGCCCGGCACACCTCCCGGCGTGGGCGGTGTGATCAAGGTCGGATCGTTCAACCTACACAACTGGTGGACGACGCTCGGAGGCCGTGGTGCCCGAAGTGAGAGCCAGTTGGAGAAGCAGGGAGCCAAACTCGTTGCTGCTATCACGGGCCTTGGAGCCGATGTCATCGGCGTTCAGGAACTCGAGAACAATGGAGACACGGCGGTTTCCGCTCTCGTCGATCTGCTGAACGCAGAAGAGGGCGCCGGGACGTGGGACTACATCCGGGATCCCGACTACCCGGGTGGCATCGAAGCCACGAACGCCATCAAGGTGGGGATCATCTACAAGCCCGCGGTGGTCAGCCCCGTCGGTGACGCGCAGTGGAGCCTCGACGCCTCGTTCGCGGAAGCGCGGCCTCCTCTGGCACAGACCTTCGAGTTCTATGGGGACGAGTTCACGCTGGTCGTGAATCACTTCAAGTCGAAGGGTTACTACGGGGATACGCTCGCCGAGGGCGATGAGGACATTGGCGACGGCCAGGGCTACTACAACGCCACGAGGGTCAGCCAAGCCCGTGCGGTCGTGGAGTTCGTATCTGCATTGGAAGATGCCGGCAAGCCGAACGTTCTCGCGGTCGGCGATTTGAACGTCTATGCGAAAGAGGATCCGGTTGTCGTGCTCGAGGCAGACCTGGAGAATCTTCTGGCAGGACTTCCGATCAACGACAAATACTCGTACACGTACTATGGGCAGGCCGGCGAGCTCGACTACGCCTTCGCCAACGACGCGATGCAGGAGTATGTGCGCGGTGCGGGGATCTGGCACATCGATGCGGCAGAACCGGTCGGGTTCAACTACTACGGAGCGAGCTCGCTCTACGCTGCGGATCCGTTCCGGGCGTCCGACCACGATCCGGTGATCGTCGGCGTCTGTGAGCTGATACCGCCGGAGATCTACCTGAGCGCCGATCCGGACGTGCTCTTCCCACCGAATCACAGGTACGTCGAGGTGAACGTCGACGTGACCGTCGTCGACAACTACCCCCAGGATGTCGAGTGGCACCTGGTCTCGGTCGTCTCGAACGAACCGGACAATGGCAGGGGTGATGGCAACACGGTTCGGGATATCGTGATCATTGACGACACGACGTTCTTGCTTCGTGCCGAGCGCTCCGGACACGGGGACGGACGCATCTACACCGCGACGTACGAGGCGACGGATTCCTGCGGGAACACGACCGTGGCCACGGTGACCATCACGGTTCCTCGCGGGCACGGCATGCGGCCGAGGATGCGGTAGCCAACACGAACGCGAGAGGGCGGGCTCTTCGGGGCCCGCCCTCCGTTTGTTTCCTGTCAATGGGAGCGTCGAATGGCGACGCCGGCATTGACCAGAATCAGTCGATCCCCTCGGGGCGGAACAGGTCGTCGTAGACGCGCAGCGCGTACCGATCGGTCATGCCGGACACGTAGTCGATTGCTCGCTCCACCGCATCGGCATCGTCGAGGCGGTAGGTGTCGGGTACCTCCTCCGGGTGTTCGATGAAATGATCGACCAGATTTCTGATCACGGCGATGGCGCGTTCCCGTTGTGGGCGCGCTTCCGGTCGCAGGTACACCCGTTCGAACATGAAGTCACGCAGCTCCTGCATGGTCTCGGCGACGGTCGATTCCATTGCGACCGATCCTTGACGTACCGACTCGTCGACGACCGCGTCGACCATCGTGTTGATCCAATCCGATCCGGGCTCGCCGAACACTTGAAGAGCGCTGACGGGAAGGTCTTCGCGGCAGATCACGTCGGCCCGGAGGGCGTCGTCG
>JAADGS010000047.1 GCA_013152275.1 Actinomycetota bacterium
TAGTCAACTCCTCATACACCCTGGGATGCGTCTTACCGAAACCGACAGCCAGGTAACCCCCATTGGACTCAGGCTGCTTCTGCTTGATGATGTCGGCCTCGATCGTCACACCGATATGATTCGCCTGACCGGTCAGATCCGCCGACGCCTCATAATTCGTACCATCCCTGCCACGCCCAATGCCCTACGGCCCAAGAGGATCGCCTGCCGGCCGTCGAGATGGAAGCACCCGACGCCGGATCGGGCACACGTCGCCGTACCCGACATCGCGACCGGCAGCGGGTGACCTGTGCAGCCATCGAGATACGCTCACCTGTTCTGCGCCTGGGCCGCCACCGGTTCTTTGCGAAAAGCTCCGATACTCGAGGAAGGGACGAGTCCCGGGCACGCGTGTGATGGCGAGCGATCCGGTGGCTGCCGGTCACACGACTACTTCGCCGGATGCCCGACCGGAACGAGATACAACGGTTCGTGGTCGCCCGGAAGCCCCAGTATCGCCTGCACTTGACCATCGTCAAAAGCACCGACCGGCACCGCTCCCAGACCAAGAGAGGCGGCCTGCAACAGGAGATTCTGGGCGGCATGTCCGACTTCGAACTTCACATACCGCTCGGCTCGATCACCATACTTCCGCCTGGTGCGGGAGTAGACCGCAGCAAAGACGAAGATCGCAGCCGCCTCCTCCACGGCCTGCTGCGAGTTGGCCGCCCGGGACAGTTCCCTTCGCAGATCCTCCTTGCCGAGGACCTCGAGCCGATGTCGGTACGGATCGTAGTGGTACCGGCCACGGCCAGTGACCAGGTAAACCTCCAACGGATACAAGGCGCCGGCCGAAGGCGCGCTGCGTTGACCGGCACTCGAGGTGACACCCTGCGCCGCCCACAGGAGCAAGGATATGTCCGCCATGTCGAGGGGTGTCCGCACGTACTCGCGAACTGAGCGACGTCGCGACAACGCGTCCGTCAGTGAGGCTCCGCCGGCCACTGCGGGCGGTGGAAGATCGATTCGCTCGGTCACGGTGACACCTCCCGGTGGCTACACGGCGGCCACCTGTCAACGTCACGATAATGAGCGACGCGCGCCAACGCACCGGTGCAGCCCCCAATTCCTCGTTCTCGTGACGCTTCACAGGAATAATCCCGGCCAACCGTCACGAGAACGGTGATGTTGGTGTTTCCCCTCCGATGCGTCGCCTACGCGAGCACGTCCTCCAGTGCTCGGCGCACGTACACACTCGCCAGATGCGTCCGGTAGTCGACCGGGCCGTACAGGTCCTCGAGCACGACAACGCCCTCCGTTGCGTGGGAGGCGGCGTCGGCGATGGCATCCTTGGACCCATCGGTGCCGACGACGGCCTGTGCCGACGCCGACGCGAGATACGGTTTCGAACTGACCCCGGTCACCGCGATCCGGGCATCGGCGACCGTACCGCCGGCGGCGTCGACCCACACGGCGGCCGCCGCGATCGGATAGTCCGCGTCGCCTCCCCGCCTACCGAGCTTCCGATAGGCGGACTTGCCCCCCTTGGGGACTCTCAGCTCGACGAGGATCTCGTCGGACTCGAGCGCAGAAGTCAAGGTGTCGACGAAGAAATCCGCGGCAGCGATCTCCCTCGTACCCCGTACCGACACGGCAACCATCGTGGCTCCCAGCGCGAGTACGGCAGCCGGTTGGTCTGCGGCCAGGTCCGCGTGGGCGATCGATCCACAAGTTGTCCCCTGACTCCTGACCTGAACATCGGCCGTGGCGGCGGCGGCCTGCGCCAGCGCCGTCGCGTGCTCGTTGACGAGTGGATCGACGGCTGTCTGCGCGTGACGCACCATCGCTCCGATCGCGATGTAGCCGCCTTCATCCGTGATCGTGTCCAACCCGGCGATCCGCGAGATGTCGACGATCGTCGCAGGGCGAACGAGCCTGGCCTTCATGAGAGGAATGAGACTCATGCCACCACTGAGAACTTTGGCGTTCTCGTCCTCGGACAGTATCGAGAGTGCCTCCTCCAGTGAGGACGGGGCAACGTAGTCGAAATTGGATGGATACATCGTCAGTTCCTCGCATCCTCGATCGCCTGCCATACACGTTTCGGCCGCAACGGCATGTCGATGTGCTTGACACCCAGATGGCTCACCGCATCGACAACCGCGTTGACGATGGTTTGAGCCGACCCGATCGTCCCGGCTTCACCGATTCCCTTGACGCCGAGCGGGTTGACGTCCGTCGGGGTGACCGTGCGATCCAGCGAGAACATCGGAAGGCTCTCTGCGGCGGGGAGCGGATAGTCGAGCATCGACGCCGTGAGCAGATTGCCCACGTCGTCGTAGATCGCTTCTTCGAACAGCGCCTGTGCGATACCTTGCGCGATCCCCCCATGCAGCTGACCGTCGACGATCATCGGGTTGATGACATTCCCACAGTCGTCCGTGGCCCAGTACTCGAGGAGGTCGACATCGCCCGTCTCGGGGTCGACTTCGACCAGCGCCATATGTGAACCGAACGGCCATGTCGCGTTCGGTGGTGAGAACACCACCGATGACTCGAGCCCACCTTCAACACCCTCCGGCAGGGTGTGAGGCTGATACGCGGACTCCGCGATCTGGGCCCATGTCACAGAGCGATCCGGCGAACCGGCCACATGGGCGCCGCCGTCTGCGAAATGGATGTCTTCCGGAGCGGCTTCGAGAAGATGACCGGCGATGGTGGCCGCCTTCTCCTTCACACGCTTCGTTGCCTCGAACGTTGCGGTTCCGTCCACGGCGATGGACCGCGAACCGAACGTACCGACGCCCGTGGGCGAGTCGACCGAATCACCGTGCCGCACCTCGATGTTCTCCATCGGGATGCCGAGGCCTTCGGAGACGATCTGGGCCCACGTCGTCTCGTGACCCTGGCCGCTCGGAGCGGTGCCGATCGTGACCGTACATGTTCCATCCGGCTGGACGCGCACGACGCCGGAACCGTTGAACGCAGTCGGCAGCCCGTACCCGGCCCACGAGAATCCGAGACCGGCGAGCGCCGAAGGCCCGAAACCACACACTTCGACATAGGTGCTGAGTCCGATGCCGAGCAACCTGCCCTCGGCGCGGGCGGCGTCGCGTTTCGCCTTCAGATCCTCGTACCCGACCCTGTCCAGCAGAGCGTCGAGGTTCTTCTCATAGTCACCGCTGTCCATCGTCAGGCCGATCTCCGTGGTCACCGGGAACTGGTCTGGCTTCCAGTAGTTGACCTTGCGTACGTCGGCCGGGTCCATGCCGATCTCCCTGGCGTACGCATCGATGATGCGCTCCAGGTAGTACGCGGCCTCGGGCCGTCCCGCGCCCCGATACGCATCGGTGGTCGGCGTGTTCGTGACGACACAGTGCAGCGCATAGGACGTGGGAATGTCGTATTGCCCTGGTGCAACGAACAGCCCGAGGAGGGGGATGGCGACCGTGAAGTTCTGCGTATACGCACCCATGTCGCAGATCGCGTCGAGTTCGTAGCCAAGGATCTTGCCATCCCTTGTACCGGTGATCGTGGCCGTTCCGATCCAGCCTCTGCCTTGTGTGGAGGAGAAGCCGGCCTCGCGGCGGGTCTCCGTCCAGCGCACCGGCCGACCGAGATCCTTCGATGCGAAGCAGCAGAGGAGCTCATCCGGGTACACATTGAGTTTCACCCCGAATCCACCCCCGACCTCTGGAGCCACGACCCGCACCTTGTTGAAAGGAATCCCGAATGCCACACCGATGGCGCCGGCCACGGCCTGTGGGATCTGTGAGCTCGTCCACAGCTCAACCGATCCGTAGCCGCTGTTCCACTCGGCAAGAACGGCCCTCGGCTCGATCGCCGTCGGGATGAGACGCTGGTTCACCATCTCGAGGCCGACCACAACGGTGTCGTCTCGCTCTTTGGCCGCCTGAATGCCGGGAGAGGGATCGGGAAGCTCGATGACGCCTTCCCACCATGCATTCCCGTGCCAGGTGAGCAGCGTGTTCGAAGCGCCTTCGTGAACCTGCACGGTGTCGGCAAAAGCTTCCTTCAGGTCGACGACGGCGTCTTTCGGTTCGTAGTCGACGAAGACCAGATCTGCAGCGTCCTGAGCGATGTAACGATTGTCCGCGATCACCATCGCCACCGCCTCGCCGACATGGTGCACGGAGCCGTCGGCGAGCAGGGGGCGCAGCGTACCGACGGCTACCTGAGCCGGGTTCGGCCCGAGGTGGCGTACATCGTCCGCCGTGTACACGGCATGGACACCGTCGAGTTCGAGAGCGGCCGATGCATCGATGCCGCTGATCGTGGCAGCAGCGAACGGACTCCGAACGAACACGGCAACGAGCTCACCGCGGCGCTTGACATCATCGACGTAGATGCCTTTGCCCTGGATCAGGGAAGGGTCCTCCTTCCGCCTGACGATCCCACCCATCGCACTTATCGTGCTCATGGCGCCACCTCCCCCGATGCTCCTTCGGGTTTCTCACCGCGCAGCTTCGCGCTTGCGTACCGGACGGATCGGACGATGTTGTGGTAGCCCGTGCACCGACACAGATTCCCTTCGATCCCGTGACGGATCTCACTTTCCGTGGGGTTGTCGTTGTGCTCCAAGAGCGCTACCGAACTCATGATCATGCCCGGCGTACAGAATCCACACTGGAGCCCATGGCGCTCCCAGAAGCCTTCCTGCACGGGGTGCAGCTCATCACCATTGGCGACACCTTCGACGGTTCTCACACTGCGGCCGTCGGCCTGAACGGCGAACATGGTGCATGACTTCACGGCCCGGCCATCGACGATGACGGTACAAGCGCCGCAGTAACCGGTATCACAACCGACGTGGGTACCGGTGAGACCAAGCTGATCCCGTAGAAAGTGGACGAGCAGCGTCCGCGGTTCAACGTCGCTGCGGTAATCCGTTCCGTTGACTGAGATACCGACTTCCAAGGCACAACCCTCCCGTCGACTCGGCACGGGGGGCCGGCTGAGGGTGCCACCCCCGATCACACCATAGACAGCGCTCCTGACGGTTGCTGGAAGAACGTTCCTCTATGTGTCAGTGTGGGAAAAAAGTCGCTTCCACCACGCTGCGAACGCGCCCCACATGCTCGAGAGCAACAGCGACATTCCCCGCACTTCGGGAGCAGCGATCGCCGACGCGTCCTCTGTCGAGCCCGCGTTCAACTTCGCATGAACGCACGCAGAGAACTCGTCGATCAATCGCTTCGAAACCTCGTTGATGAGGCCGGTTCTTCCGAACTGGGCAATCGGCCCTGCGAGGATGACCTTTGCGTCGATGGTGACGTCGGTGTGGCCGGGACCGGCCTCGATCAGGCGAATGTTCACGTCCACCCTCCCCTGGCTGCCCCCCGACCGGTCGATGCCGCGTCCCTTGATGTTCGATGCATACGTTTCATCGTCGAACTCGACCGTCGCGGTGCCATCGAACGATGCCGAGATCGGGCCGAGTTTCACGGAGACTCGTCCGTCGAACGATCCGTCCCCCTTGTCGCTTGCGATCTCGGCGCCCGGGAGACAGCGAACCAACTCGGACATGTCCTGGAACAACGACCACACCGATTCGACCGGCTGTGCGACGGTGAATTGCTCGATGACGTCCAACGTGACCCCTACGCCGAGTGTATCGGCGCGTCGGTGCCGCGCAGTGATACTGCCGAGCCCGCGCCGTATCGAACCTGCACGATCTCGGCCAGTATCGCGATCGCGGTCTCTGCCGGCGACCTGGCTTTGAGATCGAGACCGACCGGCCCGTGGATCATGTCGATCTCTTCTTGGGTCCAACCTTCATTCCTGAGGCGATCGACACGCAACGCGTGCGTTCGCCGAGACCCCATCGCACCTAGATACCGGATCGGCGTTTTGTGCACGGCCCGAAGGACAGGTATCTCGAAGCGGCTGTCATGGCTCAGCAGGACGACGTATGTTCTGCGATCCAGAACAATATGGTCGAAGACGGCATCGGGCCACGCAACGATCAGCTCGTCGACATCCGGGAATCGTTCATGTGTAGCCCAGGCGGCACGGGCGTCCGCGACGACCACACGAAACCCGAGTTCGCGGGCGAAGAGCGACAGGGGCTGCGCTATGTGCCCCGCACCGAAGATGAGCATGACAGGAGACGGAGCGATCGTGTCGATGAAGATCCTTCGCTCGCCGTACACGAGGGCTCTGCTCTCTTCCCTGTCCATGAGATCGTCGGCATCGGAAATGACGTCGTCATCGAGCCATGGTGAGCCATCGCCTGTGATCTGGCCGGTTGCCCGGTCGAGAACGACGGCAGAACCCATGTCCGGTCCGTCGATAACGGTGACGAGAGCACCCAGCCGTTCATCCTGTTTGAGCGCCGCGAGTGCGGCGATGACCTCGTTCACCATGGTGCGATGTACACCTCGATCGTGCCACCACAGGTGAGCCCGACCTCGAAGGCATCGTCGTCGGCGATCCCGTAGGTGACGAGCCTCGGCGTGCCTGATTTCAACACGGCCGCCGCATGCTCGCACACGTCGTTCTCGACGCAGCCGCCGCTGACACTTCCCTCCATCTCGCCATCCGACGAGATGAGCATCTTGGCTCCGACGCCGCGCGGTGCAGAGCCTTTGACGGCCACGACGGTGGCCACCGCGACATCCTTGCCCTGTTCGGTCCACCGGTCGTACACCTCGAGCACATCTCTCATAGTGATGCGACGCTCCTTCTCCCAACGCTGGCCGACTGCAACAGCTCGATGAGGTCCACCAGATTACGGGCCGTTCCGCCGGCCAACAAGTCATCGACGAACGGCATCGCGGCAGCCATTCCTCGAGCTTGCGGCGTGTATCCGACATGCCCTGCGAGCGGGTTCAGCCAGATGACCCTGTGCACGGAGCGGGCGAGGCGCCGCATTTCGCGTGCAAGGAGGAACGGATCTCCGGTGTCCCAGCCGTCGGAGATGATGAGAGTGACTGGGCCTCCACCTCCCACACGTCGGGACCAATTCCGGTTGAAGACCCCTATCGCCTCGCCGATTCGGGTGCCGCCCGACCAATCGCGCACGGTCCGGGCCACCTGGGCGAGCGCCTCCGTCGGGTTCCTGCGACGAAGCTGCCTCGTGATCCGCGTGAGGCGAGTGGCGAACACGAACGATTCGACCTTGCCGAAGCGGTACTGGGCACCGTGGATGAAGTGGAGCAACATCTCCGAATACCTATCCATCGACCCCGAGATGTCGGCGAGGACGATGAGCGGACGCTGACGAGGCTTTCGCTCCGAGAACGCGAGCGGCATCAGGTCGCCGTTCGGTCCCGTCATCATCCGCATCGTTCTGCGTAGATCCGGGACAGGCCCACCCGACGCGGGCCTCCATCGCCGAGAACGGGCCGATGCCGGCTCCCACGTCATCGCCGCCAGCAGGGCCGCAACGGATGCCGCCTCCTCATCGTCGAGATCGGCGAAGTCGACATCCATGAACCGTTCTGCGTCGGAACCACCGACAACATCGAGAACATCGTCTCGATCTTCGACGCCCTCGGCCTCGGGGCCACTCGTCGCTCCGATTCGTGAAGCGCGCCGAGGCCGTCTCCGCCGAGCAACCCGTTCGATGACCTCATCGAGGGTCATCACGACATCCCCGGAGAAGAACTTGTCGAACAGCTCGTCGAAGTACGCGCTCTGGCTCTGACGAGTGACGACCACCGCTCTGAACGCCTCGCGCACATCCTCGCCGCAATGCATCCCGACAAGCCGCGCCGCGTCCACGAGACGGCCGGTCGTTTCTGGTGTAACGCCAAACCCTGCCGATCGCAGCGACCGCACGAACCCGACGAGATTGGCCGCAGCGATATCGCCCGTCCCCGTCATACAAGCGCTTCCAGACCGCCGGCGCGTACCGTCTGCATGTCTTCCTCGTATTTGACGATGACCCCCAGGGTTGCGTCCACGACGTCCGGCGTCAGCCGCACTTCGCCGAGCACCTGGAGTGCTTTCGCCCAATCGATCGTCTCCCCGACTCCGGGCGGTTTGAAGAGATCGAGGTTGCGCAGCTTGTGCATCGCCGCGGCGAGCTCCCTCGACAACGTTTCCGATGTGTCCGGTGCCTTCCTGTGAAGGATCTCGATTTCTCGCTCGACGGTGGGATAGTCGATCCAGTGATAGATGCACCGTCGTTTGACGGCGTCGTGGATCTCGCGTGTTCGATTCGACGTGATGACGACGATCGGTGGCGTCGTCGCACGTATCGTGCCGACCTCGGGAATCGTGATCTGGAAATCGGAGAGAAGCTCGAGGAGATACGCCTCGAACTCTTCATCTGCCCGGTCCAGTTCATCTATCAACAGAACGGTTCGAACGCCTTCGGACGATCGCCGGATCGCCTGGAGCAAGGGTCGCGCGATGAGGTACTCCTCGCTCATGATGTCGTGGACGTCGACCCGATCCCCACCGGCCTCGAGCAGCCGTATCGCGAGCATCTGACGTGCGTAATCCCATTCGTACAGGGCGTGGGACGCATCCAGGCCCTCGTAGCATTGGAGACGAATGAACTCTCCACCGCTGAGCGCAGTGAGTACGTTGGCGATCTCGGTCTTCCCGACGCCTGGTTCGCCTTCGACGAAGAGCGGACGGCCCATCGCCACGGCGAGGTGAATCGCCACGGACAGGCCCCGCTCGGGGATGTAGCCGTGATCGATGAACGCCGCTTCCAGAGCATCGACAGTGGCGGGGAACGTCATCGGGCGACCTTAGCCGCCAACGTCCCGTCGATTCCGGTCTTCTCCTCCGCAGTGCGCAATGCGGCCTTCTCGACAGCGGATACACCCGGACTCTCCTGATAGCAGAAGTCTCTCGACCCGATGCCCCTCACAAGTGTGGAGCCAGATCACGTCCCCGACCGCACAACCCGATCCCGCTTGACATCGGACCGCGAATGGGCTCAGAGACACGAGCTTCGACATGCTCACCCGAGGCTGCATCCGGCTCGGCAATCCCAACGAACCTGAGAAGATGACCCCAACACTCGGACCGGCAATCGACTAGAAAGAAACCGGCGAGGCGGACACGGCATCACCGATGTGGGCGACGTGTTGGAAGGTGACCTGTGCGACATCGGCTTCCTAAGATGGGAAGTGGTGTGGGAACCCTTCTCCCGGCCCCGAGGCCGAGAGGAGCCGCAGGACGGCATCACCCGGAGACGCAGTCCTCCTGCTAGAACTCAGAAGACGAATCAGGATGGGGCCTTGGAGCCGTCCTTTCAGAGGAGGCGCAGCAATGGAAAAGGAACAGGTGGCCCAGGAAACACAGGTCTCCGAGTCACAAATCGCCGTTCACTGGCGTGAGGAGGAGTACTACTACCCTCCCGCGAAGTTCATCGCCCAAGCGAACGGCGCCGATCCTGCACTCTTCGAACGATTCGGCGAGGAGCACTTTCCCGAGTGTTTCAAGGAATACGCCGACCTCCTCACCTGGGATACCTACTGGCACACGACGTTGGACACCAGCAACGCGCCTCTCTGGAAGTGGTTCGTCGGTGGGAAACTGAATGCCTCCTACAACTGTGTCGACCGCCACCTGACGACCAGTCGCAACAAGGCGGCGTTCATCTGGGTGCCCGAGCCAGAGAACCAAGAAACCATCGTGATCACCTATCAGGAGCTCTACAGGCGCATCAACGAATTCGCAGCACTTCTGCGCGGCTTCGCCGATGTCGAGGTCGGTGACCGGGTGACGTTCCACCTGCCGATGGTCCCCGAGCTTCCTGTCGCCATGCTCGCCTGCGCCCGCCTCGGCGTCATCCATTCCGAAGTCTTCGGCGGATTCAGCGGCGAGGCCTGCGGAGAGCGTATTGCCGACTCGGAAAGCCACATCCTGGTGACAATGGACGGCTACTACCGCAACGGCGAGCTGATCGACCACAAGGTCAAGGCCGACGAGGCGGTGGCGGCGGCTCGCGAACGCGGTGTCGAGGTCGACAAGGTGCTCGTCTGGCGGCGACATCCCGGCCGGTACGCGTCGAAGAGCCCCATGGTCGAGGGACGGGACTTCTTCGTCGACGAACTACTGGAGGACTATCGCGGCAACATCGTCGACCCGGTGTCGATGCCGGCAGAGGCCCCCCTATTCCTCATGTACACGAGCGGCACGACCGCGCAACCCAAAGGGTGCCAGCACAGCACCGGCGGTTACCTCTCCTACGTCGCCGGCACATCGAAGTACTACCAGGACATCCACCCCGAGGACACGTACTGGTGCTTTGCCGACATCGGATGGATCACCGGTCACTCCTACATCGTCTATGGCCCACTGGCACTCGGGACGACGAGTGTGCTGTACGAGGGGGCCCCTGCATACCCGGACGCCGGTCGGCCCTGGCGGATCGCCGAGCGGCTCGGTGTGAACATCTTTCACACCGCCCCGACAACGATCCGCATGTTGCGCAAGCTCGGCCCGGAGGAGCCGAAGAAGTACGACTACCACTTCAAGCACATGACGACGGTGGGTGAGCCGATCGAACCCGATGTCTGGCGCTGGTACCACGATGTCGTCGGGAAAGGCGAAGCGGTCATCGTCGATACCTGGTGGCAGACCGAGAATGGCGGCTTCCTCGGCAGCACCCTGCCTGCCCTCCAGCCGATGAAGCCGGGGAGCTGCGGCCCCGGGGTCCTCGGAATCTACCCGGTGATCTACGACGACGACGACAACGAAGTCGAGGCAGGGAGCGACCGGGCCGGGAACATCTGTATCCGCAACCCGTGGCCGGGCATCTTTCAGACGATCTGGAGACAACCCGACCGATTCGTCGAGACCTACTACGAGAGGTACTGCCGGGACAAAGACAGCACCGATTGGCGCGACTGGCCGTACCTGGCCGGCGACGCCGCCGTCCAGGCGATCGACGGCTACTTCCGGATCCTTGGCCGAATCGATGACGTCATCAACGTCGCCGGGCACCGCCTGGGAACCAAAGAGCTCGAGTCGGCGAGCATGACCGTCGAGGAGATCGGCGAGGCGGCCGCCGTCCCGGTGATGGACGAGATCCGTGGCCGGGCCGTGGAGATGTATGTCTCGCTGAGACCGGGGCTCACCCCCGGCAAGGACATCGAGGCGAAAGTGGCCAAGGCGATCGAAACCAAGATCGGGAAGATCGCGCGGCCGAAGAACGTCTGGATCGTCCCGGACATGCCCAAGACGCGCTCCGGAAAGATCATGCGCAGGGTCATCGCCGGAATCTCCAATTTCGCGGATGTCGGGGATACGACAACGCTGTCGAACCCCGAGATCGTCGAGGACATCCGCCACCACGTCCAAAGCGAGAAGCTGGCCCGTGGCGAGGTTCCGCGCGAGCTGTCGCCGCAGGAAAAGGAAGAAATCGAGGCGTTCGGACACGCCGAATAGCCCCACCCGCGGGCGTCGAGCACGAGATCCCGGGAAGCCGGCCACGAAGAGCCCTGGGTGAGGAGGGACAGGTGCCACCGCCCGGCCGGCTGCGTGTATCCGGACCGCACGACTGACGCAAGGCGGGAATGGAGACGTCGGAGACTCACGGCTGGACACGTGCGCACGAGGCCATCAGGGCGTTCGGCGAGCACCACCGAGGGTCGAACGCCCCGGCGCATGCGACCACCAGGTTCGAGGGGTCGAAAGCCGACTCTCGGTCCTCATCATGTCGCGTTCCTTTCCCTCCCGTCCCGGCCTCTCACGCGACGCAGGTGCGCACCCTCGACGATCACTCCGGCCGGCGCGCGGCATGCCCGCGAGCTTCAGCCGTTGACGGTGGCGACGTGGCGAACCATGGTCCGGTCTTCCGGGCAATCCCGTCCGGTGTCGCCCGTCACGTCGATCGGGCTGTGAGGAGAGCCGCCAACCGGGCCGATGTGACGTTGCCGACCACCTGCCGGCCATCGATCTCGACAACGGGTACGGCACGAAACCCCTTGGACCGAACGAGTCCCGGCCGAAAGGTGACGTCCACCTCGTCCAGCTCGAAGCCCAACTCCTGTTGCAGGCGCCGCAGCCGCTCGCGAACAAGCGGGCAGAATGGACACACGTTCGCGGTGTAGAGCGTGACCCGAGTTACGGCACGCTCAGGCATCGCCTCGACCGGCTCGTCGGCCACCGAACCGTATCCGACCCAGCGAGAGATACGGGGGAACCAGCGTACGTAGGCCACTTGGGCGGCCACACCGACGAGAAGCACGAAGACCCCGACCTGCCAACCGGCGCTCAACCCGAGGATCACGGCAAGGAGCGGCAACCCGAGCCAGCTCAGCCAGACCGCCCAGAAAGAGCACTGCTGTTTCACGACCGCCGACCTCCTCCGGCACAACCCTACAGAGGTGACACCGCTCGACCGGACAAACACCCCCACCATGATCGATGGCCGGCCAAGCCCTCCAACCGGCGTCCGATCGGCCGGATCGGCCGGGACAAGACCGGCGATCCCGTGTGCTCGGTGCTCGCCGAGCAGAGGGCCCTCCCCGATCACCTGACGCGATCGTTGACGCGAGAACTGGGCACAAAACCCGCCGACCTTATCGCTATCACCGTGTGAGACCGCCCACGGCGTGGCGGCCATCCCTCGCGGGAGCCTCGACTTCCTTCTCCAGTTCGACGGTAGGCAAGATCCGGTCCAGCCACTTGGGTAGCCGCCAGTTCCACTCACCCATGAGACGCATCGTGGCCGGCACGAGGATGACCCGGATCAACGCGGCATCGACGATGACCGCCGGCACCTGTGGGTCATCGATGTCCTGGTCGGATCGGACCACGACCTGAACCGGCGAGGTGAGCCCCTCACCGAAGGCGCCGACCAGCATCTCGTAGCCCTGACGGTCCGCTTCACGGTATGGAGCGCATATCCCGCAATGGCCTGCGATACGCCTTCCTGGTCGACCTCGCGGGCCAGACCACGCAGGCATGCGTGAGAAAGTGGACGTTCGCCGGAACCGCCCGAGCGGCATTCGAGCGGCCGGCCATTGCACTCAGCGTCTTCGCTCGAGATCGTTCGTGTAGCTGCGACCGAGAGTGTCTGCCTCACTGTGGAGCCATTCGGTGAAGCTGGTTCCCCCGAGCGGCGGCGTACCGGTGTACATGAGTTCATCGCGGAGGCCGGAGATCTCGTGTCGGGTAATGATGATGTCTCGGAGAAACAGACCCAGAGCGCGGCCTGCCAGGAGCAAGGCGAGGTCGGGGACCGGCACGATCAGCCTGTGTACCCCCATCGCCCGGGCCATCTGGTGGACCAACTCCCTGTAGGTGAAGGTCTCGGGCCCAACGGCGTCGAGTGTCTCGTCGAGGTCACCGCTCGCGGCATCTACGCAGATCGTGGCCAAGTCCTCGACATGGACCGGTGTCAGTCGGTACTCCCCGCTCCCGAACAACCCAAACACGGGGAAGTGGCGAAGAAACCAGGCGATGTTGTTGATCAGCACGTTCTCTGGGCCACCGAAGATGACGGTGGGACGCACGATCGCATGTGACATTCCCGATGCTTGGAGCTCGCGTTCGAGGAGTGCCTTGCCGCGGAAGTAGCCCCAGTCGGAGTCCTCGCGGGCGTTGGCGACACTGAGGTGCACCAGCCGCCCGACCCCGGCCTGTCGAGCGCACTCGAACAGGATCCTCGTGCGCTCGACCGCCAGGTCGTATCCGAATTCCCTCGTCCCGCTTCGGTAGTCGTACCGCACCCAATAGGTGTTGTAGAGCGCAACGGCGCCCCGCAGCGAATCGACGAGCGCATCGCGGTCCTCGAATTCGATCGGGCGCACCTCGACAGCATCACCGAACGGGTTCTCGCGATGCAATGAGTTCGTCAACGTCCGGACTCGCATCCCCCGCTCGAGAAGTTCTTTGGCGATGTATTTTCCGCTGTAGCCAAACGCTCCCGTCACCACATGCAACGGTGCGTCCGTCACCATCGGTCACGCATCGGTACTCCACGGCTCGGGCGCATGAACTCATACAAGCACGTCGACAGCCGCTCCGATCGCCCGTTCCAGGACGGTAATAAGCACATCGCGCACCCACCCCGGATCGTCAGATCGCGCTCGGCTCCGGCCCCGGGGACGACAGCACGGCCCGGGCTTTGTCGCCAGGGCCGGTTTCGACTTTCCGTACCTCTCCAGCTTCGGTGTCCCCCACCCTGTCAGCCTGATGACCGAGGCTCTCTCGGCCCTCGAGACGGGAGGGTTACGCCCGTCGGCCCGCAAAGCACACGTCCTCCCCCTCGAACCTGACCGTCCACCGGGAGCCTGTGTGGCGCCGTCGCGTCGTGCGATATCCCGCCTGTACCCGAGTCCCGCTCGGCCCGCGAGTAACGACGTTTTCTGTTTGAACCATTCCATTCCTCCAACCGCCCTGCCCGGCGCATCTCCACAGACGAGGGGCTTGACGTCGGTGGGGAAGAGGATTACGGTGTAAACCGGTTTAGTAAACCGGATCAACAGTCTCGATTCATGGAGATTGGGACGGTTTGGAGGAGGAGATCTCGATGTTTGGCATTACCCGCAACAGGCTGGCACTCGTGCTGTCCGCGGCCCTTTTGCTTGGCGCCTGTGCCACCGGGGCCGGCAACACCACGACTTCCGGTGCAACGACCACCGCGGCCACCGCCCCGAGTACGACAGCCGCGCCGGCGACCACCGCGCCGGCGACCACCGCACCCGCGGCGGCAGAGCCGATCACCCTGACGTTCTGGAACTACTGGGATGGCAAGAATGGGGAGGTGCTCAACCAACTGGCGGAGCAATACACCTCTGAACATCCCGGTGTGACGATCGAGTCGGTGTTCGTGGGCTGGGGCGACCTGCTGCCCAAACTCCAGACGGCGGTTGCCGGTGGAGACACGCCGGACATCGCCGCAGGAGATCTCGTCTGGATGCCCAAGCTGACCCGAACCGGGATTCTCGTTCCTCTGGACGAATATATACAGGCGGCGGGCGTAGATCTCGGCGACTTCTATCCGGAGATGCTTCGAGTCGGCCAGTATCAGGGTCATACCTACAGCCTGCCCGTAAGCACGAACAACCTCGAGCTCTTCTACAACAAGGAGCTGTTTTCCAAAGCGGGACTGGATCCCGACACGCCGCCTACGTCATGGAGTGAACTCTCGGACATGGCCGCGCAGTGCACGGATCCATCGTCCGGCGTATCCGGTCTCGAGCTCTTCACCGAGCCCGGCGAAGGACTCACATGGCAATTCCAGGTCTATCTCTGGCAGGCCGGCGGTCAGTTCCTCTCGGATGATCTGACCAAGGCGGCCTTCAACTCGCCGGCCGGTGAGAAGGCACTGAACTTCTGGGTCGACGAGATCGACAACGGGTCCGCACCGGTTGCGCCATGGGGCCAGTTCGGCCAAGGAAAGGCCTGCATGGTGATGGACGGGTCCTGGATGGTCGGAATCTGGAGCTCCGACCCCCCGTTCGATTTCGGCACGGCACAGATGCCCTATCCGAGCAACGGGCAACCGGCCACCAACATGGGCGGAGAACAGATCTTCCTGTTCCCGTCGGATGCGGCACGCCAGCAAGCGGCTTTCGACTTCGTTTCCTGGCTCACGGGAACGGACGCACAGATCACCTGGGACAGCGAGACGGGCTTCGGGCCGGTTCGAAAGTCCGTGGCGGCGTCCGACGCGTTCGTATCTCACGTCCGAAACAGCGAGCCACGGATGCTCCCCTTCATCGAGAACCAGAAATACGCTCACAGCCGGCCACCGATTGCGAACTATCCAGAGGTCTCCGATGCATTCTCGGAGCAGATCGAGCGTGCTCTCCTCGGAGAGAGCACACCACAACAGGCGCTCGCGGCAGCCGAGGCAGCCGTGAACAAGCTGCTCGGCGGTTCCTGAAACGGCTTGTTTCAGGAGTTCTGAGGGGGGAGCGATCCCCCCTCCCGACTTCGGAAGGTAGTTTCACGCCGTGGGCTCCGTAATCGCGTGGTACCGGACACGAAACCGTCTTGGTGATCTGAGCGCCGCCGCCGGCTTTCTCCTGCCGACGGTGCTCATCCTGGGCGTGTTCACCATCTACCCGATCCTGTATTCGGGCTACTTGAGCCTGCATGCCTGGGACGGCCTGACCGCGGCCAAGCCCTTCGTCGGATTCGACAACTACGTGCGGCTCGCGAGCTCCGGAGTTCTCGGAAGGTCGATATGGGTGACGCTGTACTACGCGGCCGGTGTCACCGTCGGCGGACTTCTGCTGGGACTGGTTGCCGCGGTGCTCATCCATTGGGTGGGCAGAGGGGCCGCCGTCTACCGTTCGATCTATTTTCTGCCGGCCATCACCGCAACGGTGGCCGTGGCCGTCGTCTGGAAGCTGCTCCTCGATCCCGGCTCGGGTTATGTGAATACGGTGCTGCGCTCGCTGGGGATCATTGGGCCCTCCTGGCTTCGTAGTCCGGTATGGGCGATGCCGGCCGTGATCGTCGTCGGCGTATGGAAACGGTTGGGTTTCAACACCGTCGTGTACCTGGCAGGCCTGCAGACGATTCCACATTCGATCTATGAAGCTGCGGAAGTCGATGGTGCAAGCCGGTGGAATCTCTTCAGAAGGATCAGTGTGCCGATGCTCGCACCGACAACGCTGCTGTTGGCGATCATGAGCGTCATCGACTCCTTCATGGTCTTCGATCAGGTGTTCATCATGACCGGAGGTGGGCCCATCGGTCACACCGAGGTACTTGGCCTCCTGTTGTACAAACTGGCTTTCAGGTATCTGGATCTCGGAGGAGCTTCCGCCGTCGGTTGGGTGATGTTTGCGCTCATTGCCGGAATAAGCCTCGTGCAGTGGCGCCTCTCCGGTTCAGGGAGCAGAGGTGTCGGCCTATGACGCGCTCGGCCGGTCGCGTCCAGGGCTCCGCCCGAACCTTGGACAAGCCACGACGTGGCAAGCTCGCCATCCATCTGGCCTTGATCGCAGGCGCGCTGATCATGATGGTGCCACTCCTGTGGATGTTGACCACCTCACTGAAGACCACGAGGAGTGTCCATCTCCCCCCGTACCTGCTACCGACCGAGTTTGCATGGAGCAACTACATCGAAGCCTGGCGTGCCGCCGATTTCGCCCGCTTCTACATCAACAGTGGAGTGATGACCGTCGGTATCGTCGGGGGTCAGCTGCTCTTCTCATCGCTGGCCGGGTACGCGTTCGCGCGCCTGAAGTTTCCAGGCCGGAACCTGCTGTTCTTTCTGGTTCTGGCCACGATGATGGTCCCCCTCTATGTGACGCTCATACCTTCGTATCTGATCGTGCGCTGGCTGGGCTGGCTCGACTCCTACCAGGGCCTGATCGCTCCGCGTCTCGTCAGCGCATTCGGCATCTTTCTCATGCGGCAGTTCTATCTGAGCATCCCGAGTGAACTCGAAGAAGCTGCACTCATGGATGGAGCAAGCCGCCTGAGGATCTGGTGGTCGATCGCTCTCCCCCTTTCGATGCCGGCACTGGCGACGCTCGGTATCTTCGCATTCCTGTTTTCGTGGAACGACTTCTTGTGGCCCCTCATCGTCACGTCGAGCGCCGGCATGCGCACCGTTCAGCTGGGACTTGCCGAGTTCACCGGTCGCTACGGCACCCGGTGGACCCTTCTGACTGCAGGCAGTCTCACGGCCACGCTGCCGGCGATCATCGCGTTCCTGATCGGTCAACGATGGTTGGTAAGAGGCATCCGAGTGGAGAGGATGAAATAGTTTTGGAACGTCCAGCATGGGTCCCAAACGCAGTGTTCTATGAGGTGTTCGTTGATCGCTTCGCGAATGGTGATCATCGAAACGACCCGCCCGGCACCGTCCCGTGGGGATCGCCTCCCACACGCGAAGATTTCCAGGGGGGTGATCTCCAGGGCATCCTCGATCACCTGAGCTACCTCGAGGACCGAGGAGTGACTGCCCTGTACCTCACACCGATCTTTCGTTCGGGTACGAACCATCGATATGACACGTTCGACTATCTCACAGTCGATCCCAGTGTCGGAGATCTGAGCCTTCTCAGGAGGCTCGTCCAGAAAGCACATCGGCGAGGGATACGCGTGATCCTCGACGGTGTGTTCAATCATTGCGGTGACGGCCATCGGGCTTTTGAGGATCTTCGACGACGAGGACCGGCCTCTGCGTACAAGGACTGGTTCCTGGTGAAGAGCTTCCCGATCGAACGTGAACCGACAAGCTATCAAACGTGTGGTGGGGCAGCGTATCTCCCCAAATTGAACATCGGCAACCCCGAGGTCCGCAAGCACCTCCTCGATGTGGCGACCTATTGGATCGATGAGACCGACATCGACGGATGGCGACTGGATGTAAGTTGGAAGGTGCCGCTCGACTTCTGGGAGGAGTTCCGTCAGGTCGTCAAACGGCACAAGCCCGACGCGTATCTGGTTGGAGAGAACTGGCGCGATGGCGAGCCTTGGCTCGAAGTGTTCGACGGCATCATGAACTACCGGCTTCGCAGTGCGATCCTCGACTTCTGCGTATGGGATCGGATGGACGCCGAGGACTTCCGGGTCGAAGTCGACTACCTGATGCACCGGCATGGCGAAGCATCCGGCTGGATGCTCAACCTCGTGGGCAGCCACGACACGGCACGCCTGCTGACACTGGCGAATGGTGACAGGCGACGTGCCATCCTTGCCTTTGCGGCACTCTTCACACTGCCCGGAGCGCCAATGGTGTACTACGGGGATGAGATCGGACTGGAAGGAGGCGACGATCCGGACTGCAGGAAAGCCATGCAGTGGGACACCCGAGAGTGGGCAAGCGACATCGCTCTCACATTCCAACAGCTGGCCGACCTGAGAAAGGCGCATCCGGCTCTTCAACGAGGCACCTGGGAACCCGCACTCGAGTTCAACGGAGTGTTCGCGTACCGCCGTCGCCAAGGAAGGGATGACGTCATGGTGGTCTTGAACCCGAGGGAAGCCCAGAAGAACCTGGCAGTCCCGCTGCCCGGCTCCTCGAGCGCCGTCTGGACAGATCTGCTTGGCGGATCGAAGGCTGCCAACAGCGAGGGGTTTCTGAGGGTGCCCACCGTCGAAGGCACCTCTGCGATGATCCTGGTGCCCGATCCTGGAGACAGCCATGCGTAGACCGAGGATCGCCGACGTTGCCGCAGCAGCCGGAGTATCCAAGACGGCCGTGTCGTTCGCCTTCAATGATCCGAGCCGCCTTTCCGCGGCAACCCTGAAGCGCATCCTCGAAGCGGGGAAAGAACTCGGGTACTCGCCGGATCCGGTGGCTCGCAGCATGAGCACGGGGCGGACACAAACAATCGGGCTGCTCGTACCGCAGCCTCTTGTCGAAATGACACGCAATCCGTTTCTGGCGATGCTTCTCGAGGGGATTGCCGAAGTTGCCGAAGCCGCCGCCCTTCCGATCCTCCTCGTATCGCCCATTCGCGGAAGCATGGAGAAGGCCGTGACAGGCGCAGCCGTCGACGGGTTTCTCACCCTCGGGCTCGAAACGTTTCGACCGACCATGCACATGCTCGAGCGCCGAGGGCTCCCTTTCGTCATGATCGACTGTGAACCGGTCGAGGGGGTGGCAAGCGTCAATATCGATGATGAACAAGGCGCGCGCATTGCCATGTCCCATGTGCTCGAGCAAGGTCACAGACGGATAGGGATCCTGGGCATTCGTTCCCCCCAGAGAGGCCAGTGGTCCAAGTACGTTGGCACGCTGCAGCGCCGCATGGCCGGCTATGCACAAGCCTTGAGCGCGGTAGGTCTGTCTCTCGACGACCCGGGGGTCCGCCTGACCGAATGCAGTGTCTCGGAGGCGGGCGGGTACCAGGGATTCGAACGACTTTGGCGACGCGGACCGCGACCGTCGGCACTGGTGGCGATGAGCGACATCCTCGCTCTGGGAGCCCTCGAAGCCGCCCTCTCCACCGGCCTCTCGGTACCGGAGGACCTCTCGATAGTGGGGTTCGACGACATCCCTCTGGCGAAGCTGGCTCAGCCGGCACTCACCACTGTTCGCCAGCCCGTGATAGAGAAAGGTCGCATGGCGGCCCAGATGCTCCTCGACCTGTTGCAGAGCCGAGAAGAACCCCGACATGTGGTACTGCCCACCGAACTGATCATTCGAGGCTCCGTCGCACCTGCACCCGGCAAAGGGACTCGATGAGGCGGACCGTGTCCGAGAAGACCCTTTGCTGCAGAGAGGAGAAGGAGTCTCCCCTTTCCTGTTGTGAGAGAAGCCGACCGGTTACGGAGTGATCGTGTAGCCGTTCGTCCGGGTGCCGATGGCCTCGATCCGGCGATGATCCTGTACTGGGCGCCTGCGACCAGGCACCGCGTCCGTCGAGGCAACTCCGTGCCGCTTCCTTCGGTCGACCAGGTCGATCATCGGCGCGGTCGTCGCGTGGCACCGATCACTTTGACCACACGGCGCCTGTGTGCTTGGAGCTGAAAAGCGTGCCGTCGCGTGGCGGGCCGACGACGAGGGCCCGGCGTCCCCCGAAGACTCTGGCGTGCAGCGCGACTACTCGACGTGGGCCGGGATCACTCCCTCGTTGAAGAGTATGTGGAGCACTCACAACGCGGCTTCTCTCCATGGCCTCGTGTGGCGGACCCGATACAGCATCTCGGTTCCCAGGTGCGGCGCCGCCCTGCTCTCAAGTGCAGCAACCGGACAATCACGGCGGCGAACGCCGGGACAGAAGCTGACGAACAACACCATCGAGCGTCCATGTTCGGCCCTGCCGGGACGTCGAGGCGTCACCTTCGACGAGATGCCACGATCCACCTGCCGCGAACCCCAACACACCTACGGCAAATTGTCGGCAGGCATGTCCCGGTCCTCCAAGCCGCTCAAGAGATACTCGATGACATCGCCGGCAGAGTAGGTGTCGGCCCCTTCGGGAAGGAAACGAGCCACGTCGACGATGTCGTCTCCGGAAGTCAGCAAAAGACGTTCAGGGGCCCCCGATCTCTGGGTTTGGCCGAGACCGATGTTGGCCAGCAGGGCGTTGCACAGACACCTGCGACCCACCGTGTCCTCCTTCGATCCGCCCTTGGCCACGAAGTCCTCGACCGGTTCTGCCGGACAGCGCCAACCCAATGATCCGTCCGCGCGCTGATAGGCATGCCGGAGGTATCCGAGATCGCAGACCCGCTCGCGCCCTTCATACACCTCGAGTTCCGAGAGGGTTCCCTCCAGGTTCACGACCTTGAAAGGAAAGCCGGTGGGTGAGGCTGCCGGGTCGGTGAAGATTCTGGCCTGTCCTCGCCGGCTCATCTCCAAGACCCGCCGTTTCATCGCGGGTTCCAACCCCGATTCCTCACAGAATGCGAACGCGGTCCCCACCTGCACCCCGGCGGCACCCAACTGTAGGGCGTCTGCGATCGCCTGTGGCTCCGCGCGCGATCCAGCCAGCCAGAACGGGAGACCAAGATCCCGGATCACATCGAGGTCGGGGACGTCTCGCTCTCCGTAGACGGGCTCTCCGGTATCCGTCAACTGCAGCCTGCCGCGTGGTGGCGCGTTGTGACCGCCGGCGGTGGGCGCCTCGACCACGAAACCGTCCACATGCGATTCGGTCCTCCGGGTCAGCATCGTTGCCAGCACATCAGAAGACACGATGGCCAGAAAGAGTGGACGCTTCACCTCGGGAGGATTACCGCCGGTGTAGGCAACCGGGTCGAACTCGGTAACCGTGTCCACATCCCGGCCGGCACCTTTCACGTCGAACTTCAGACGGACTCGCAGATTATCTGCCAGCCGATCCAACACCCCCGGAATGGCACGGGGGATACCTGCCCCCATCAGCACATGATCCACCCCGGCCAGCATCGCCCCATACAGCGACGCCAACGTCGGTAGTTGAATCTTCTCCAAGAAATTGATGCCCACCGGATTGGAATGTCCCTCCTTGGCCAAGAACACCTCAACGAAGTTGGACGTCACCAACAGATCTCGCAGACGCCGCGACGGCGTCGCCTTCAACATCGGCTTTGAGCGGAAGCGAGCCTTGGGAGACTTGCCGTCCTGCAGAAAATACCTGTCGAGGATGCGAGTCGCGACACCGGGGACGGGAAAAGCCTCCAGCGCCCGCCGAACGTGCCCGCCGACGTCCCCCAGCTGCAAGCGGCGCACCAGGACCGCATCGATCCCGGTACCCGACACCACCCCGAGCTGACCGGCGCAGGAAACCGCGGAGGCGAGCTGCCAACCCGAAACCCCGACTCCCATACCACCCTGAATCAACACCGGAAGGCCGTTGGTCATAATCAATGCTCTCTCTACTCGACTAGGTCCGGATCGCAACAAATGGCGGCGTACCACCGTATCGTCCCACGGTCAGACTCATATGGGGAACAAAAGGTCACTGGAACCTGAGGCTGCGGTCCCCGCTCGAGCCATAGGCACGGGTATACCATCCACGAGCTTCTCGTAAGGACCCTGTCGCAGCTCCCCGGCGAATGCGGAGACCCTTTTGGTCGACACTTCCGCTCCAGGCGCGTCACCTCCGGTACGTCGGCAGTACCCGACCGGACGGCATTCTGCGAAACCCGAACCGTCGCCCTGTCGAAAGGGACTCATCGGAAAGCGCGTCACGGGAGAGTTCGGCATTCCTGCCGCCTTGGTGGCCGGTATGATCCGGCAGGCGTCACCAGTGCCACCTCTGGTTCTTCATGCTCCTTCTCGGCGAGCGAACTCCGATGGCCGCGAAACTATCCGGGCTGGTCGGCGGCTCTGTGGGAGCATGACCAATGCGTCGATTCCGTGACGTCGTGAGACCGCCGGCCGACGCGAAGCCACACGTCGGGCGATCATGCCGGTCGGCTACGAAAACGGCAGCGGTATCCTGGCCGCATCCGAGCGGAGTCAAGAGAGAGGGA
>JAADGS010000048.1 GCA_013152275.1 Actinomycetota bacterium
CCCCTCCGGGGGAAGGGCCGAGTCTTCGAGGCGATGGGGGTGTCCCAGAGCCGGCGTAGCCGGAGCCAGACCCCTCGAGGGGAAGTGCCGAGTCTTCGAGGCGATGGGGGTGTTCCCGAGCCGGCGCAGCCGAAGCCGGCCCCTGCAACAGGAACGGACGAGTGTCGGGAGCTACACGACCCAGAGCAGCAGGCCGAGGCCCAGCAGGACCATGACGGCCCCGGTCGCGGCCCGTATGGTCCTCGACGAGGACCGCTCCCATGCCTGGATCTTGCCGCCCAGTACCGGGTCCAGTGCGAGGAACAGCACGACGATCAGCGGGAGGACGAACATCACGTTGTACAGCACGAGGTAGCCCACCCCCTGCCAGAAACTCGTCTGGCCGGCCAGCAGGCCCAGGACGGCCACGTACGGGCCTCCCGAGCAGGGGAACGTGTGCAGTCCCACCAGCGTCCCCAGCACCAGGGTCGTCGGCAACGTGGCCCGGTGCATCCACGTCTGGAGCGATTCCTTGCTGCCCTCGGGCACCTTCAGGCGGAGAGGAAACCTGGGGAAGAGGGCGCCCAGCACGTTGATCAGGCCCAGCACCATCAGGAGAACTGCCCCCGCCTGGCCCAGCCAATGCCCCTTCAGCAGCGTCGAGGCACGCAGCAGACCCAACCCGATGAGGAAGTACACGATGTAGACCGCGCCGATGTACACCGCACCCATGCGGATGACCGAGATACGCGTCTTACGGATGGTGAACAGGAAGGAGATGAAGAACAGCAGGATCGCCAGCGCACACGGATTGATCCCGTCGACGAGCCCGGTCAGGAGCACCGTCGGGAGCAGCAGCCTGGTGGGTTTGTGGACGTCGGTCGCGAACCCGTCCCTGTTGGCGTCGAACCACGCCAGATACACCGAGATGGGTGTGTCCGCCGGATACGTCATGACCGGACCGGCGAACGCCCAGGCCTGGTACTCGCTGCGGTCCTGCTCTTCGCCGGCGACGAGAATCCGTTTCGGCAACGTTGCGTCCGCGGCCAGCAGCGCCTCCACCACGCTGCGGGGCGGTTCGCCCTGGAGGATGATGCGACCGTCGTCCACGAAGGTGGCGAGGTGGCTCTGCAGGTCCAACGGGACGCCCAGGCGGTCGTTCAACGCGTTGAAGTCCGCCCGGTTCTCACGCTCGTTGATGTAGTCGTGCTTCGTCAGGGGGATCCCGGCGGCGTCCATCACCTCGGTGAGTTCCCCCTCGACGTAGGTGACGCACTCGTCGCACGCCTCGTTGTAGTACACGACGGCCTCACGTTGCGCCGCGTCCGCCCTGGCCGGCAGGAGCAAGCTCCCCAGGACGAACGCCAGGAGGCTCACGCCCAGCAGGGCCGTCGTCGTCGTTTTCGTCTTCATCCTGTGGCTCTCTTCAACAGCAGGTCAGGGTCTCGGGGATCTCGCCCTCTTCGAGTTCCCCGAACGGATTCCCGTACCGGCGAATGTTGGCGATCATCGTCCTGTTCACGTCGGTCTCGACTCCGTTCGCCACCAGGCCGGCACGAATGGATTCCCCGTCCGGATCGTGGGTCACCGGGCAGAGTTCCCGGCAGGCGCGACACAGCGTGCATTGATAGAACAGCACCGATGCGATCCTCGCCGAGGCCAGGATCGCCAATCCGCGCGGGCTGATCTGTTCCTGTCGCAGGATGCCGAAGACCGGACAGACTTCGCGGCACAGCCCACATTCGATGCAAGGCGGGTTCTCCGTTTGGGCGTTCAACATAGCTTCCCCCGGTTCAGCACACCCCGAGGGTCATAGGTGTCCTTGAGCCGGCGCACCTCGGCCCGATACCTCGCGGTGGTCCAGGCCTTCTTCTTCAGCCCGACGCCGTGCTCGCCGCTGACCTGGCCGCCCAGGTCCGCCACCCGGCCGTAGAGGGTGGCGATGCGTTCGTCGTCGGGGGGGAAACAGGGATGGATGATGCCGACCCCCAGGTGACCGAAGGCGGGGATGGCTTCGGTGTCGAGCCACGGCAACAGCACCGACAGCCCGGCGGCGTCCAGTTTCGGATCTTCGATGACCGGGTAGCCGCGCCCGGCGAGCACCGGGTACAGGCCGTCGCGGGCCCGCCACACGGCGTCGATCTGCTCCGGGTCGGTCAGCTCCCCGCCGTCGGAGTCGAACTCGCCCAGCAGATGGGGGAGAGGCTCCCAGCCGATGGCGGCGGCGGCGTGACGGTTGAGATACTCGAGGGCCGTGAGGCGAGGGTCGCAGATCCATTCGTTCCGCCGGGCCGCCAACGCGTCTTCGTCGCCGTCGGCGAACAACGAGACGGTCCTCCGCTGTGGCAGCGGGGCCAGGCGCACCGTCGCCTCCACGATCAGGCCGGTGACACCTTCGCGCCCGACGACGTCGTCGAGTTCCTCCCCACCGATGCGAACAAGACGGCCTCGACCGTCGACGAGGGACAGTTCCTGCACCCAGCGGCGCATCGATCCGTACCGCACGGCACGCATCCCGGCGGCGTTGGTGGCGATCATGCCGCCGATCGTGGCTGCCCGCCGGCTGCCGGGAACGACAGGCAGGAAGAGGTCGTGCACGTTCAGAAGGCGGTTGAGGGATTCGAGGACCACTCCGGCCCCGACCCGTGCCGTTCGACCTGCGGGGTCGATGGAGGCGACGGTGTTCAGACGCGAGAGATCCACCACGACGGACCGCTGAGGGGTCGCCCCGCCACACAATCCGGTGCCCGCACCTCTCGGTGTCAAGTCCACGCCGGCCGCCTGCGCCCATTCGACCAGGGCGGCCACCTGGGGCGGCTGCGACGGCCAGACGACGGCCAGGCAATCCCCCTCCAGCCGGGAGGCGTCCCGCCGGTACACCACCAGGTCGTCGGCCGAGTCCGACACGTTTTGGGCCCCGACGATCCTGCGCAGCTCCGTCGTGTTCATGGCGCAGGTTCCGGGTCGGTGCCGCGGGCCAGCGCCTCGCTGAACTCCAGCACCTCGACGCCGTCGGCGTTCTGCTTGAAGTGCGCGTAACAGAGGGGACAGGCGGTGCACAGACGCCCGTTGTTCACCATGTCGAGGCGTTGGCAGGCGATCGCATCGGCCAGCTCGGGGAAGTTGGACTTCAGGCCGCCGCCGGCGCCACAGCAGAGGCTCTGTTCGCGGTTGTCGGGCAGCTCGGTGACGCTCCATCCGGCCGCAGCGAGGAGCCGTCGGGGCTCCTCGTAGATGCCGGACCAGCGGCCCAGATGGCAGGGATCGTGGTAGGTGAGATCCCCTGTGCCGGTCCCGTCCTCGCTCTGCTCATCCGGGCGGAGCTCCGCCAGCGCCTGGGAGACATGGATCGCATCCAGGCCGTAGTCGTGCGCGAGTGTGTGGTAGCAGCCGGGGCAGTTCGTGATGACCTTGCGGACGCTGAACCTGGCGAACACTTCGAGGTTCTTCGCCTTGAGCTCTTCGAACTCGTCGAGGTAGCCGGCCCGTTTGACCGGACTTCCACAGCACAAGGTCTCGCCGGGAAGCATGATGAAATCGATGCCGGCACGACGCAACAGGGCTTCGTAGCCCGCCTGGATATCCGGCAGGGCGTAGCGGGTCACGCAGCCGGGGTAGTAGAGCGTGTTGCTCCCGGAGAGTTTCTCCAACCATCGTTTGAGAATGGCCGTCTCCTAGCTGTCTGCCTTACGGATGGTTGCGCGAAACTCCACCTGCGCCTCGGGTGTCTCCGGGTCATTGCTGCGGACGTAGATGAGTCGCATCACGTCGCCGTGCAGGTTGTCTTCGATCGGATCGAGTGTGACGCGCAGCTCGGTGGTTTCGCCCGGTGGGATGGTCTCGCGCTCTACCGACGCCTTCGTGCAACCGCAGGAGGTACTGACCTTCTCGATCTGCAGGACATCGTCTCCGTCGTTTCGAATCGTGTAGCTCGCTTCGAGAGGTTCTTGGGGAACCTCACCCAGGTCTTGTGAGGCAGGCTCGATGACGATACGCGGGGAGCTGGTGGCGCAACCGGAGAACAAAACGACAACCAGCACGATGAGGACTATGAGCCCCATTCTCCATGCCCACGGTGAAGGATTTCTGGTGGTCACTTGTCTGTCACACGCCAGGAATTAGCCGGTCTGATCAGCAATGATAGCTGGAACGAATCGGCTCTCGGTCGGCGGCCGGTGCCGGTCTGCGACCGGATGCGTCCGCGCCGCAGTGCCGTGGATCGCGCGATGCGCGGCCGCATCGAGACATCACAGACCGTGTGAGCCGTCCCTCTCAGTAGTCGAACGGCTCCAGGGCTCCGTCGGTCTTGATCAGCATCACCGGCAGGGACTCCCAGGTCGAGGTGTCGCCACCCATGCCGGGAGAATCCGACGGCATGCCCGGTAGCGCCAGTCCGATCGCGTCGGGCTTCGTTTCGAGGAGTCGCAGGATCGCGCCGGCAGGCACGTGCCCCTCGATGACATAGCCGTCCACCACGGCGGTGTGGCACGAATGCGCCTCCTCCGGGATGCCGCTCGAGAGTTTGAATGATTCGATTTGCTCGTCGACCTGCACGTCGAGGTCTGCTCCGAGATCTTGTAGGTACCCGACCCACTCTGTGCAGCATCCTCAGCCGGGGGGTACGTGGATTTCCATGGCCACGCCGGTCAGATCCAGGCTGCGAGCCGTTCCGGCGGCCGTGGCCGTGGTGGGAGCGGTGGTCGTAGTGGTGGTGGTCGCGGCCCCGCCGCAGGCTGCCACCAGCAGCGCCAAGGTTACGAACACGGCGAAATGCTTCACGGTCATCCCTCCGTTTTGGTTGCCGTAATGTAGCAAGAGGCCTTATGTCGCCAAAACCGAGCCACGTCTTTTCTTTCCCCTCGCCTCGGGTGCTTCCCCTGCTCGGAAGGTTATCTACCCCATCGGCCTCGGCCAAAGCCCCGAGGCCACTTCACCTGCTAGGGGAAGC
>JAADGS010000049.1 GCA_013152275.1 Actinomycetota bacterium
GCAATCAACTCGGTGGTGTCACACATCTGTCCGGAACACTGTCACACATGTGTCCGGAACGATCTGTCACCGATCTCCCCGGAATGAACAGGCGGGCTGTGAGAGGGTGTTTGACATTCTGCTGACAGGGTCATGCCGCAGTCTGAGGGTATGGAAGCGACTCCCGAGACGGGTATCGGCCGGCTGGCGAGACGACCGACCAGGGTCGTGATCGACGCCGCGGGACCTCCGGTGCTCACCCCGGCTGCGGCTGGAGTTCTGCAGCGCATCCTGCTGCACGCCGCTGAGCGCGACGGTATGATGAATGTCGCACACTCTGCCGCTTGTGCGGTACGCTCGGATTCGTGATGCGGTTCGCGTTCTACGGCAGGGTCTCCACAGAGGATCAACAGGACCCTGAGTCGTCACGCAACTGGCAGCTCGCCCGGTCCCGCCAACTGATCGAACCCGACGGTGAGATCGTCGCCGAGTTCTTCGACATCGGCCAATCCCGTTCACTCCCCTGGTCACGCCGCCCGGAAGCCTCAAGGCTCCTTCACATGCTCGCCGATCCGGACCGGGGGTTCGACGCGGTGGTGATCGGCGAACCGCAGCGGGCTTTCTACGGCAACCAGTTCGGTCTCACCTTCCCCGTGTTTGTCCACTACGGGGTCGGACTGTGGGTCCCCGAAGTTGGCGGTGCCGTCGACCCGGGCTCTGATGCGCACGAGATCGTCATGAACCTCTACGGCGGGATGAGCAAGGGTGAACGCAACCGCATCAAAACCAGAGTCCGCACCGCGATGGCCGCCCAAGCAGCCATCGAAGGCCGCTTCCTTGGGGCCGGCCACCCTACGGGTACCAACTCGTCGACGCCGGCCCGCACCCCAATCCGGCCAAAGCGGCCACCGGCCAACAGCTGCACCGCCTCGAGCCGGATCCGATTGCGGCGCCGGTGGTCCAGAGGATCTTCACCGAGTTCGTCACCGGCCGGGGTCTCTACGCCATCGCCGAGGGACTCACCGCAGACGAGATCCTCTCCCCCTCCGCACATGACCCGGCCCGCAACCGCCACCGCACGAGCAGTCGTGGCGCCTGGTCCAAATCGGCCGTTCGGGCCATCCTCCGCAACCCCCGCTACACCGGATACCAAGTCTGGAACCGCCAAGCCCGCCACGAGATCCTCATCGACGTCGATGACGTTGCTCTCGGCCATGACACCAAGATGCGATGGAACGACCACGACCAGTGGATCTGGTCTGAACAACAAACGCATGAACCGCTCATCACCATGGAGGAGTTCGAAGCGGTCCAAAGGATCTTCCGAGGGGCAAATCGCTCAGCGGTCCGTCGCGAGAAGACCAAACGCGGCCCCTACATACTCAGCGGCATGATGCGCTGCGGGGTCTGCGGCCGGCGGATGCAGGGCTCTTGGAACCACAACCAGCCGTACTACCGCTGCAAGTTCCCGGCCGAGTACGCCATCACCGAGCAACAGCACCCCAAAACCATCTACATCAAAGAGACAGCAATCACCCCAAGCATCGACCGATGGCTCGCTCAGCTGTTCGACGACGACCACATAGACGACACCTGTGCCGCCCTGGAAGCCGCAACCGGCCAACAACGCGACGATGACAGCCGCCGGCTCGCCGCTCGTCGCACGATCAAAGCCTGCGACAGCAAGCTTGCCAAATACCGCCAGGCGCTCGAAGCTGGCACCGACCCCTCAATCGTCGGAGGTTGGATCGAAGAGGTCAAACTCGAAAGGAGGGCAGCCGAGCTGCGGCTTCGAAAGACACACCCCGCCCTGAGCAAGGACGACATCCGATCACTCGTCCTGCAATCCAAGGGAATCGTCGAGATTCTCGCTCAAGCCGACCCCGAAGACCGGCGAGCCGTCTACCAAGAACTCGGCATCTCGATCACCTACCACACGAACGGTCGACTGCACGTTACGGCAGGACCAGCTTCGTGTACTAACGATGGTGTCGGAGGGGGGACTTGAACCTTGATCCCACGCGGCAGCCCATCAGGCGAGTTCCCGCTAGCCGCGTGAAGCCGACAGAAGCCGGACAGGCCCTCCGAGGAACCGGTGAGCTCTGTCGTATAAACCTTGATCGGAGCGATTCACTGACTCTGGAAAACGCCCGGGAACCTCTCCTCATCGGGGGTATTGGTTTGTCGCTTCTCCCCCGTTTCCCGGCGGACGATGTGCTCCTCGAGCTGCCGGGGATCGGACATCAAGGACCCGCGGACGAACACCTGAACGTTCGCGTAGCTCACAGCATCTGCATCGAGTCGGGACTCCCGCCTTCCCTGGCGTGAGTTGTCGGTGTTCCACACGGTCATCCGGCTACTCGTCTGCTCCGGACACTTGGTGCACCTCCGGCTGAGGGATGGAAAGAACTCCAGGAAGGGACTCGTGTGAAGTGACCTCCGGTTCCTTTTCCGCTTCCTTCGGCTCGGCGAGTTTGGGTGGTCTCGGCTGCCAGGCGGTCAGGTTCTGCACGACATCCCGGTAGAAGTCCAGTACCTGTGCTCGTGTGATCGCTACGAAGGATCCGTGGCCTTTGCCACGCTTCTCGCCCATCTCGCGGGTCACCGCGACAACGAACGCTTTCGGCTCCTTCTTCGGATCGGAGGTGAGCAGGACTGTCTCAGGCGACTTTTGCACGTCGGCTACCAGGGCCGAGGTGCTGTCTCGGGTGTGGGGGAACTTGACTTCGATCCGGGTGTCGGGCGGAGCGTCTTTGAGCTGTCGGAGCAGCCAGTTGACTCGTGTCTTGGCTCTACCCTCTCGCGGGGCCTTGACCTCGATCGACGTGGTCACCTGTCTGCTCACCAGGTCGGCTTCGATATTGACATGTCCGACCGCGTCCGGCACCCTGACCGTTGCTTTGAGCTTGTGCTCGTCGCGAGCTCCGAGAGTGTCGCAGTGCACGGCGAACCGGGACTTCGCGTCGCTCGCTCTTGGGTAGACCGGTGTCACTTCTCGAATGAGCTTCTGCCGGAGACCGAGGCACAGGTATTCGACGAATTGTACCCAGTCGGATGCTACCGACCCGATTCCCTTGTCGCCGGGCCGAAGGGTCCGTTGCCGGGCGGCGTTCCTCACCGCCACCCAATCTGCTCCCATCCCTTCGAAGCCACCTGCACCTGACTTCTCGCTGTCGAGGTAGTCGACCAACTGTCCGAGTATCCACGCCTGCTCAGGATCAGAGATTCCATGACGCTGGTTCTTGATGACGGCCTCGGTGAAGATTCGGAACCACGACAGATGCCGGACTGCCTCGAGCTTGTTGAGAAGACGTTTGTTCGGTTTGAACGGAAGAGCATCAGGCGACGAAACGATCTGGTTCGAGATCGACAGGACGGCATCGAACCCATTGGCAACAGCGATCCCCATGTACCGGTTGATCTGCTCGGCGGTGAGTTCGGCATCCCCTGTCTTCACCTCCACCAGGCACACCCATCTGGTCTTCCCCCGCTCGACGATGATCACGCCGTCCGGGATTGCTATCCCGTCCTCATCCTCGAACTGGACCTCGGTGAAGGTCGAAATCTGGCCTGCCGGTGCATTCAGGTAGGACAGGATCACCTTCCCGAACGAGGGGACGATCCCCATCACGGCCAGCAGCGCCGAGGTGGCCCGCTGCTCCTGCTCCTTCACACTCCGAATGCCAACCACCGGGATCAGCCGGGCCGGATGCCACGACTCCTCGGGCTTGTCGGTTGGATCGATTGAAATGTCAAGAGCCATGTTGTACCCCCTACATAGCCGTCTGGTCGCTCCCAACCTACTCCCGGCCGCCATCACGGCGCAGATTCGAGTACTGGTCGGACGTTCCGGAAGGCACCGAATCCTGAGACGACACCCAAGACCATCTCGACCTCCACGCGACGACGGACCGCGAGAGCCCCCGCTGAGGCTGAGCATGACCTCTGCCATGTGAAAACCATCCATGGGGTGTTTGCCACCTGCGGACATGGCCGCCGACATGAGATGTCCGAGAGCGAGGAGTCGCTTACGCTTCGCCCTCGAGTCGGCCGAGAGCTTCCCGCACGACATCGAGGCAGGTCGCCGGGCAGGGCAGATCGCCAAGTTGGTGCCCGAGCTCAGCCTCCCATGACTCCTCGACCTGGCGTGGAACTCGGGATTCGAGCATCGCCAGGCTGAGTGCGGCGCCGGTGATCTCCTTCACCAGCGCAGGAACCACGGAAGTGAAGTACCCGCGCAGCGCGAGATCGTGAAGATCGAACAGATCCCTGGGTGTATGACGGTCGCCCCACGCGATCAGCTTCATCGCAACAAACGAAGAGCCGGTCGGCACCGTAAGCAACACGTGCTCAGGGAGATCGGAGTACCGGAGCCTGACTTCGGCGGACGTAACTGGCAGCCCTCTCCAGTCGGAACGCCACCGCGCGAACTGAACGTTCAGCGCGATCGCGTCGCCAACCAGCAGGATCTTGGTATCGACCTCATGGCGTCGTCCACCATCCTCCCAGCGCGTATCTGGGAACTCTCGCCGAATGCCTCGTGATACCAGGCTCGGCAGTGTCTGGGCGGCATGATTGTGATCGTCAACAAGAAGATCGATGTCTTCCGACAGCCGGGAGTCTGCACACCACGTTCGACAGAGTGCCGTGCCACCAAAGAACACGATCTCGTTGTTCGAGGTCTCCGACAGCGCTCGGAGCACGTGGCTGATCAGGTGATCACGCATGATCTGATCCTCGGGAACACCGAAGGCAGCAACGTGTGCTCGCAACTCATCGGCGGAGATCATCGAGAATCCTCCTGACCCGCTCGAGCGCCGCTCGTCCGCGCGATGCCGCAGCGACCTCCTCCAGGATCTCTGGTGACGCACGCAGAGCAAGAAGACGGATCATTTCCTCGCGCGCAGATTCGGTCACCAGCCAACGGGGCCAATCGCCCGAAAGGTCGAGCAACGTCTGCTCGACACTCGTCATCCACCCTGGAGTCAACTCCGTACTCGCTCGCACGAGGTCGAGCTTCGACACGTCGCGAACCACAAACTTGACTGAACCGGCAACGGTCGGCTTCCTGGGTCGCTGATTGGGCACGGCGACGACTGCGGCAGACAGAGCTCTTGGGTAGCATCCGTGAAGTCTCGCTGCCGAAGGTCCCAGAAGCGCGACTCTGTCGGTGCCATAGTCCGCAGTCGCGATCCCGAGAGCTGCAGCTTCAACCGTCGGTCGCCAACCCGATGCCGGTCCGCGGTAGGCCTCGGGGACAAGGGCGTAGTAGCCCGTGGCCAATCGGAGAAGTGCACCGGCAGCGGCGAGTCGTCGCAGTTCCGGTCCGGCATCTTTCACGCGGAAGTCTCCGACCCTCACCACACGATTGTCACGACGAGCTATCTCACTCAAGTAGGTTGACATGGCCTTAGTTTATAACGAAACGGAGTATTTAGCCCCTGTTTCATCATAAAGTTCTGCTCAACACCATGCCACGATGAACCCACACCTGGATACCGCGGAAATCCAAGACCATCAACTCGTCGTGGTAGCAGCCGCTTGCACCAGCCCTTGCACTGCAAGGGCTTGGAGTAGTCATCCGACCGCGACGTCATGCACTGTTTCACACCCTTTTGCCTGCTTGTCGCCTGCGTTCTCTATGTGTTCAATACCAGAGCACCCACTCCTGACAGGAGAACAAGCTGTGTCTCTGGTCGGGGAAAGACCCGCTCGCAGCCGTGTAAGTCGCGTCTGTTGTGGCGCATGCTGGACGACGCCGACCCCGTCGGCAAGCGCGCCATCTACAGGGAACTCGGCGTCAAACTCACCTATCACACCGACGGCCGGTAGACGTGCCGGCTGGAACGCCCCATGTACTTGGGGTTCGTGTCGGAGGACCGACACCCATGCCGACTACACGGTCAGCACCACTCAGTAACTGGTACACAGTCGCGGCGTGAGGCCCGGCGACTTCTGCGGTGTCAAGGTCTCTCCGGGCTTCCTCGCGCACGCGCACGACCGGGGCGGCTTTGCCACACTGCCTGGTCAGGAACCTGATTGGTTGCTCAGCGTTTCGTGTCAATCATCGACGCTTCTCGGCCTCATGCAGACGCGGCGTGGTCGCGGAATTAGAGCCCGACTCGTCGGGGACAGGTCCATGGACGTGGCCCAGCATCGCAACCCAACAGCCCGATGTGGTCGGCACTCGTGACGTTCCCCCGAGAGAGAATGCCCCTCGTCGCGCACAAGTTGATCACAGCAACGGCTGTGTGAGAGGAGCTCGATCGCATCGAGTGTCACGGACAGGGGGCTTCGACGCCGAGCCGGACCTGTTCCGTCCGGCCGTCGGTGGTGACGGCAAGAGTGACGCAGGTTGGATCGTCCGATACCCATAGGCCCCCAGGGAAGACGATCCAGTTGTTCCCGTCTCCGGGGCAGGGACCGACCTCAATGCGAGTGGCCGGCCACCCTGGGTCCCGCGCTCCCTATTCCATGACGGCGGTTCCCGGCTCGGCCTTCACGATCTCGAGGGTCAACGCCCGACCGGCACGGACGATGAGCCCAAACTTGGCGAAACGGAGCCCCTCGTGGGCTGTCCCCGGCTCACCATCGCGGCCGAGGTCGAGGGGACAGGGTTCCAGGGCGATGACGTCGAGCACCCGGAGCGAGAAGAAGGGATCAGGCGAGTTCTCATAGGAGTCGATGAAGCTGGTGCAGTCGACTCGAGTGGCGGGCCGAAGCGTGGTCGTGGTCGGAGCGACCGGCCCGCCCGTACAGGCCACGGCCACGAGGGACACCACCACGACCAAGACCCCCCAGGCCCCGGATGGACCTGGTCTCATCTTCTGGCTCATTCCGGTTGTCCTTTCAGGCGTCTCCCCCGCTGCATCGAGTCAGATCGCCAAGAACAACAGCACAGCAACTATGCAGAACCCGAGGCCGGCTGTCCGGCCTCTGTCGCGGAGGCACTGAAGCTGGATGGTGATAGCCACCAAGTCATGGGAGTTCCTTCCACTTCCGGCTGGTCGGGCCGCAAGCCAGCCGACGGCACCAAGGAACCCGGCGGCGCACAACAGTCCGAACCACGGTTGTCCGAAGCCTACGGCGACGCCGGCCAGGAAAACCGTCCCAACCATTCATTCTCCCTCCACGTTGGGGCGACTTCGGGGAACTGTGACCACGCCCGACTCGAATGCTCCGAGGTAGGTGGTTGTGCCATCGGAGATGTCGATGAGCAGTGGACCTCCGTAGGTTTGGTCACACACAAGGTCGTCGCCGAGCCATTCTCCGTGGAAGCAGTACCCGCCCTCGATGTGCACGCCATCGGCGAGATGGAGAGTGAGTGTCGACGATCCCAGAGAGTCGCCATCGGCGAGTTGGTGGCGCGACAGCGTGAGGGTGGGTGTGTGATCCGGTTCTATCGCCCCGGTTTGCAGAAGGACTAGTTCGTCGCCCCTGCGAGACACCGTTAACAGAGAGTCCGTAGACACCGGCAGAACCCATACGACATCGCCTGACAGTGATTGTGTGATGAGGTCCGTTCCGCCTTCGTTGAGCCAGACCAAGGTCACGAGCCCATCGCTAAGGATCCCCTGTGTCACTCCCGACTCCCATCCGCCTACCGATCCCAGGTCGATCCGCTCGTCGTTCTGCAGGTCGACCAGCAGCAACCGCTCGTCCGTGTCCTCGGGTGTCGAGCCGGTTCTCGAAGTCACCACCGCGACACGACGCCCGTCAGCCACCCCCGCATCGAGCAGGTGCAGATTCTCGTCGTCCTGTGGCAAGGATCGGACACCGTCAGAGTCGAACACGCGAATAGGCCCGTCAGCTGGCCGGGGGTACACGCTGCTCGGGGTTGATTCCTGAGCGACCACCAGATCGTCACCAAGCATGAATGCAATGGCAGTCGGCTGGTCCCAGAGCTGAACCGTCCCACTCTCGGTTGTCAGAAAGATCCCGTCATCCGAGGCGACCACCTCCTGCGCAGCCATCGGTAGCAGAGCCGACACAATCGTCGTCGAAGGGGCCCCGCCGGTCGTCGGAGTGGAGGTCGCCTCGGTTGTGCTGACCGTCGAGTGAGCAGTTGTTGGGGCCGCGATGCTGCTTGTCGTGACCGAGTCCGCAACGGCGCAGCCAGCAGCCAAGACCATGATCAACACGACGATCAGCCTTCTCACTTCTCCGCTCTCCCCTGGAGGGCTGCAGCTCGAGACACCGCTACTGCACCTCACTGCAAATGTAGTCCCAGTAGCCAGCTGACCTGTTGGCAAGGCCATGTCGCATGATGTAGCCGAGGAACGTCTTCCACGACGCGGCTGACGTCAACGGATTGATGCACGACATGTCCAAAGCGGACAGGAGAGAGGTCCATGCAGCCTGGGTGTTGTTGCCCCAGTACCCGTCCGTGTCGATGCCAGCCGAGTTGAAGTCGTTGCACAGGTACTGGATGAACTTGGTGTCGTCCGAGTACCTGAGCCAGGGGTGATAGGGGGCCGCAACTGACCCGCAGCTCTTGTCAACATGGATGTGGTTGTCATGACCAGTCGGATCGGAGGGAGCATCGATCGTCGCGTTGAAGTACCGCTGCAGGCTCGCGTCTATGGCCCAGTACAGTCGCCTCTCCGCCCGGCTCGACGAATTCCAGCTCTCAGAAGGTCTGACAAAGTCCAGATAGGTGCCATTCGAGAAGCGTATGTGGTTCAAGTCCCACGCCTTGCAGTGCTGGTGCCACGAGCACCGATTGTGGGCTTCCGTTCCGATGTGGCCGATCCAGGACAAGCCTGTTCCGCGATAGGTGCTGGCGTAGTACGCGAGATTGGCAACCCACGAGCTGCATGTGGACAGCAGGTCGTTATTGAATCGAGTGCTGACAATCGAGTAGTCATTTGGCCCACTGGTACCACCGTACTTAATCGTGTAGCCACCTACCGACGTGACAACGGATGTATTGGAGGTAGACCCGCTACACGGAAGAGTCCCACAGGATTGATTCTGGCTACCCATCTACTGACCTCCGATCCGGACATCTACAGAAACCCCCGGGCCTGTAGAAAGCGATGCAATCTCCGTGGTGCTCTCCGGCCAGCTGTGATCGCCTCCTTCACGCAGAACGACAAAACCTCCTGACGTGTCGTACAGCACAAGGTCGCCGACAGGCGAAAACCCGACGATCCTCCTGTCGAGAGTGACGGTTGCGCTCGGGCCGCTCAGGGTGTTGTCGACTTCACCTGTCTGCGTGAGCTTCAGGATGCGCGCACCTGCAGTGGAGGACAGAGCGACGAGCGGGGATCGGCCCAGGAATCCAACGGCCGCTACGGTCTCATGGGCACCGGCTGACGGACCCACAACGTGATCCTGTTCGAGGACGGCAATTGAGTCTCGACCGGCGCAGCCCAGTCGATAGAGGCTGAACGCCTCCGGCAAGCCCGCTTCGGCTACCTTCTCGAGGAAGATGACGACTGCGTCATCAGAAACGGGAATCATGCCGGCAACCACCCCCCAAACGGCGTGCCAAAGCTTCCTCCCAGCCCGACACGGTGGAGTTCGGATCCCACCAACCTCCACATGCGAGGGGAGTACGTTGTGCGATTGACAACTCCGGTCCCGCCGGAGGGCCACTGGTCTACTCCGGGTTCATCTCGGACATCGGGCGGTTGAACTGCGGTGTAGTCCCCGACGGCGTACTCGTACTCGAAGGCTTCCTCAACTACCCCACCTGCGATGTAGAGGTCGGATCCCCAATACATGAGTGCCCGCACCACCACTCCTTCAGGTAGCGAGTAGTCGCGCGACGCCCCGGACAGACGGTCGAACGTCTGCAGCGAATACCGAGCCATCACACTGGCCACCGCAACCTCAGTGGAAGACGCAGCAACGGTCGCAACACCACTCCTGATCCCCGGGGTCGGAGATATCGCCAAATCTTGTGGATCGGGTCGGGGTGGTCAGGCGGCGTCCCTTGTGTGGTCGGTCCTCCTTTCGACTCGGATCCCGTCTTTGAACTCGATACCGGCTCGCACCTGGGCGACGAGTTCGGGACTGTTGACTTTGCGCCATCGGTCCTCGGCGGCGTCGAGGAGCTTGTAGGCCATTACCAGGCCACGGCGACGGCTCCCCGCACCCTTCGTCACTCTCGTTCTCGCTCTTACGGTCGAAAAGGTCGACTCGATCGGGTTCGTGGTCCGCAGGTGAACCCAATGCGCTGCCGGATAGTCGTAGAAGGTCAACAAGACGTCCCGGTTCCGGGTGAGCTTCGCCGCGGCTTTGGGATACTTATCGCCGAATTGTCTGACGAACTGGTCGATGCCGGCTTCGGCATCGACCTTCGTCTCAGCCAGATAGATCTCATGGATCGCAGCCTTCGCGGTGCGATGGAGCCGTTTCGGTAGAGCGTCGAGAATGTTCGCAGTCGCGTGTACCCAGCATCTCTGCTCAACTGTGTCAGGGAAGACGTCACCGAGTGCCGCCCAGAACCCCAATGCACCGTCACCGACAGCAACCATCGGCGCCTTCATACCCCGGTTCTTCAAGTCCCGGAGTACTCCGGCCCACGACTCGGTCGACTCGCGATACCCATCCGAACACGCCAGGAGTTCCTTGGTGCCATCGGCTTTCACACCGATGACGACGAGACAGCACAGCCTGTCCTCGGCCAGACGGATACGGAAATGCACCCCATCGGCCCACACATACACCAAGTCCGACCCGGACAGGTCCCGGGACTCGAACGCCGCATACTCGTCCGTCCACGTTTCGAGGAGTCGGGTGATCGACGACGCCGACAAGCCGGCATCGGTACCGAAGAACTCGCCCAACGCAGGGGCGAAATCCCCCGTCGACAATCCACGCAGATACAACACCGGCAACACGTCGCCGACCTTGGGAGAGCGACGCGCATACTTGGGCAGGATGTAGGACGAGAAGCGGTGGCCGTCGCGACGGTCATTGACACGAGGTGCCCGAATCGCCAACGGTCCCGCACCCGTGACCAGGCTCCGCTCCGCAGCCCGACCGTTGCGCACCACCAGGCGATGACCCACCTCATCAACCAACCCGGCGTGACGTTCGATGTAATCGGCGACCTCCGTCTCAAGGCCAGCCATCAACATCCTGCGCGCCCCCTCAGCCACCAGATCATCCAACGAACCGGCCAAGTCGTCGCGCTCGGCGTCGTCTGTGACTATCTTCAACATCAGGCGTACTCCTTCCCCGCCGGCCAACACCGGCAGAACCCGTTACTTAGGTTTGGAAGGGTACGCCGCCCCTCTCTCCGAATCCCGTCATCCACAACATTCGGGTATAGCTCCCGGGGTCGCCCCCGCAGCACTAGACGTCGCAACACCAGGCAAGAACACGACACCTGATGCAGCCAACCCCGTCCTGATGAACTCCCTACGCGTCGGCATGTTGTCCTCCCAGAGTGCGGCTTTGCATCGTCCTCCCCCTCTATTCGAGTTACCGGCTCTTGCGGGTCCTTCCGCTGGTTCATGGTCCCTTCATGTCTGTATGTGTCCGTCAGGGCTGGTTTGTCGCGGGGTTTCTTGCGTTTGTTTTCGCGACCTGGGGCTCGAAGGGTGGATGCTGGTCGGTGCGGGGGACTGGGACGATGACGATCTGGTGACCAGCAGCTCACCGAGACGCTCCAACGCGTCCCGGCCCGCCTCGTCGCCGACGACCCTTCCCAAGCTGGGCCGTCCCGGAGCTACGCGCAGCACCGCCGACCCCATAGAGGTTCGTTCCTCCGACGCCCATTCCGGCTCTCTTCGGCCATCGAATCGTCTCTTCACGCGAACCACCTCCGATCTTCCCGTGAGCTACGCCCGTTCCTCCCTTCAAGAGTTCTCTACTGCCTGGTCGCAGGCCTTTCACTTGTGTATTTGCCCGACGGGCGGTTTGGGTTCCCGATTTTGGGAGGCTTTGTTTTCGCGAGCTAGCTCGCTGGCGTGGTCAGGGGCTGTTCCGGTCGATGGGGGCGAGGAGAATCCGGGGGTGGTGTGGTCGAAAGAAAGCGACGGGCAGGGTTGCCCATCGAGAGAGTCTCGTCAACCGGTGAGGCCCTCTGTTCCGGACGCCCCCCGACGCTGGCGTGTGGACCCTCCGTGGCAGTGTTTGTACTTGCGGCCTGACCCGCACGGGCACGGTTCGTTGCGTCCGACCTTGCCCCGCGGCTGTTCAGACCGAGCAGACAGTGCGGCGGCCAGTTCGGCCTGCCGTTCACGGGCGTCGAGGTCGCCCGCCCGTCGGCGGAGATGCTCGTCCCATGCACGTGGGCGATCTTCGCCGGCCTCCAAGGTCTGTTCGCGGTGGGCGATCTCCGCTTCCCGCTTTGCCAGTTCTTCGTGGGCCCGGGTCGCGAATACCGGCGCATCTTCTCGGTCGGTGTTGTCGACCACTCCGGCCAGCTCATGGTTGATCAGCATGGCGATGGCTCGGCCCATCGAAACCCCGACCGTGTCGCAGTAGCGCCGCCAGGTCGACCACGTCGCCGGTGTCGTCGGGACCCGCACCATCCGCCAGGTCTCGTCTCCTCCGAGGCCCGAGAGTAGCCGGCGGTCGATCCTCGCGAGCACACCCCGGTCGATTCCCATCAGGATCCTCCCTGTCTACATGTAGACATTGGCAACTGCGTTGCATGTGCGTGTGGTGTTGAGAGGGTTCTGTGCGCGAGTCGCGCATGTGGCCAGCGATGTCTGTCGGGTCGGGTCTTTCGGCTGCACGATCGTTGGTGGGTGTTGCATCGGGTGGTCCTTTCGCTTCAGGTTTGGCTCTTCAGGTTCGGTTCTTTCGGTTTCCAGTCGATCGGCCGACTGGTTTCCCAGATGGGCGTTGTGACCTCCGGGTTGATTCGGGTTTCGGTGGCCCAGTCCGTGCATGGCAAGCGTTCTGAGCCGTCGAGAGCCCAATCGAGCGGAGATATTCCCCTCCTGTCCTCGCACTTGGGCACACACGGGGTCTGGCGGCCTCTCCTGGCCGTCTGGGAGGAGAACGGGGCCGATACATCGACTTGACAATCGTTGCTTCGTTTCGCAGCGGATGGGTTGCAGCGGATGGTCGGGGACATTGCCGAGATCTTCGCCGCCAACCCTGTCGCTGCGATGTCAGTAACCCTCCAACTCGACGCTCATGAACGAGGCCTGAGCATCCCACCCTGCTACCAGAGTGTCCGTAACCCTTTCAGTAACCCTCCAATTCGACGCTCATTGACGAGAACAACCTCCAACCCTTTCATCAGAGTGTTATCAGAGTGTCCGTAACCCTTTCAACCGGATCTTTTCGACCCGGCTGCTCCCCCACCGCACCAGCGGCGTCTCGCCCGAACATGAGACGGCGGTGCCGGCCAGCCGGCGGGCCCTAACAGGGTGTCCGGCATTCTGCTGACAGGGTCGTATCGCATTGTGTGGAGATGGAACAGTCTGCGGGTTTGGACGCCGATCGACTGGCGAGAGCAGCGACCAGGGTCATCATTGATGCTGCGGGACCTCCGATCCTCAACGAGGCCGCAGCTCAGGCGCTGCTGCGCATCCTGCTGCGCGCCGCCGACCGCAACGATGTGCCGAATGTCGCACACCCAGTGGCTTCTGCGGTACGCTCGGTTTCGTGATGCGGTTCGCGTTCTACGGCAGGGTCTCTACCGAAGATCAACAAGACCCCGAGTCGTCTCGCAACTGGCAGCTCGCCCGGTCCCGCCAACTCATCGAACCAACAGGGGAGATCGTCGTCGAGTTCTTCGATGTGGGTCAGTCCCGCTCCCTCCCCTGGTCACGAAGACCAGAAGCCTCCAAACTGCTCCAGACGCTCGCCGATCCGGACCGGGGGTTCGACGCGGTGGTGATCGGCGAACCCCAGCGGGCGTTCTACGGCAACCAGTTCGGCCTCACGTTCCCCGTCTTTGTGCACTACGGGGTCGGCCTGTGGGTCCCCGAAGTCGGAGGTGCGGTCGACCCGGGCTCGGATGCGCATGAGATCGTCATGAACCTCTATGGGGGGATGAGCAAAGGGGAACGCAACCGTATCAAAACCAGAGTCCGCACCGCGATGGCCGCCCAAGCCGCCATCGAAGGCCGATACCTGGGCGGACGGCCACCCTACGGATACGTGTTGGCCGACGCCGGCCCGCACCCCAACCCCGCCAAAGCAGCCGCCGGTCAAACGCTGAAGAAACTCGAACCCGACCCGACAGCAGCGCCCGTGGTGCAGAGGATCTTCGCCGAGTACCTTACCGGGAAAGGTCTGTATGCGATCGCCGAAGGACTCACCGCAGACGGGATCCTCTCCCCCTCCGCTCACGACCCTGGCCGCAACCGGCACCGCTCCGGCAGTCGAGGCGCCTGGTCCAAGTCGGCGGTCCGGGCCATCCTCCGCAACCCCCGCTACACCGGACACCAAGTCTGGAACCGCCAACGACGCGACGAAGAACTCATCGACGTCAACGACGTCGGCCTCGGCCACCAAACCAGAATGCGCTGGAACCACCCCAACCAATGGATCTGGTCAGAGAACCCGACCCACCCAGCCATCATCGACGCCGAGACCTACCAGGCTGCCCAGGAGGCGTTCGGTCGCACCAAGCGACGGGCACCGCGCCGCACCGGGCGCCGCTACCTGCTCTCCGGTCTCATCCGCTGTGGAGTATGTGGGCGACGCATGGCCGGCCAGCAGAACCACGATCACCCTTACTACCGGTGTCGGTTTCCCGACGAGTACGGCATCGGAGCGGACCAGCATCCCCGCAACGTCTACGTGAAAGAGTCCGCAGTGACCCCCGGGCTCGACCGGTGGCTCGGAACCCTCTTCGACGACGACCACCTCGAGGAGACGGCCGAGATTCTCGCCGGCTCCTCACAACCCGACCCCGACGACCAAGCCCGCAAAGGTGCCCTCGCCGAACAGATCCACGACTGCGACCGGCGTCTCGGCCAATACCAGGCCGTACTCGACGAAGGCGCCGACGCCAAAGTGGTGGCCCGCTGGATGGCCCAAGTCCAACGAGAACGCGCCAACCTGCAAGCCCAGCTCGGCCACACCATCCCCGGCGGGAAACTCACCAGTACACAGGTCCGTGCTCTGGTCGAAGCCCTCCGCGACATCGTCACCGTCCTCGCCGAAGCCGACCCCCAAGACAAAGCAGAACTGTACGGAGAACTGGGTGTGGACCTGACTTATCACCCTGAAGGGAGCATCTCTGTGAAGATGCTCCCGCGTGGGGTAAAGGTTCGTGTCGGAGGAGCGATACCGATGCTGACTACACGACCGGCGCCACTCGCCAGGGCCTACTCCGTCACAGTCTGAAACGCGATGGAATCGGATTGGGGATGGTGAGGAGGATGACCTCCTCGTCGATCTCGTACACCTACGGCATACGTGAAGCAAAGCGGCAACAGTCTGCCACTCGACATCGAGGCGTTCTATCTTGCCATCGACCTGCTCAGAGCAGCCGGCCCAGGCCCCCAGGTACGAGCGGCCCTCATCGAAGTGTTCGCCGAACTCCTTGTCACCCTCGTCGACCAGACACCCGACGGATCCGTCGCACTCGCCATCAGCTACAACCAGCCCCCATACCTAAGTCACCGTCACGGCTCACACCCTTTGTCACCAACTAGCAAGCGTTTCTTGGAGCGAGGGCCGTGTTTCCGGGAAACTGGAGACACGTCGACAGCTCGTTCCCTAGGGGGACGTTGCCTGCCGGGACGCGACCATCTGTTCGAGGATGGGAATAATGCTGTGGGAGCACGCCTGCTCGGCGGCTGCGAACTGCGCGTTAGCGACGCCTGAGAACGGGTCCCAGTTTGCTTCCTCAAGGAACGCCTGTTCCGATGGTGGCTCGGATGGCTGAAACCCGTGATCGATCAGGCACTGATACTGGACCAGCCTCGCCTGATACTCGGCAGCCCTGAACTCGTGGGTTGCGGGCGCGAGAGCAGCCACTAACCCCGAGTCGATCGCCACCTGCCCACACGCGGCCCGCACTTGGTTGTACTGGTCCATCTGGACGCCGGTCGCTACCGCGAACCCCTGACCGCTAGGATCGAGGGTGACGGTGAACCCGGCCGACTCAATGCAGGAAGCGAGATAGCCGATGTGTTCCTCGCTGCCATATGGAACGATCCCCCCGCGAAGCAGCAAGTCGGCGTACGGTCCGAGCTTCTCTCGATACTCCGGGTCTTTGGGAGTCGGCACCGGTGGCGGCGCCCACCCCGACACCACCGTCCCCTCGCTCCCTGAG
>JAADGS010000050.1:0-7016 GCA_013152275.1 Actinomycetota bacterium
CCGGCTCGGGCTCGGACGCTTCTTCGGAGGCGGGTTCGGGGGCAGGCGCTGACGCCACAGGGACCTGCTCGCCGGCCTCACCGACGACGACCAGCGGCGTGCCCACCTTCACCGTCTCGCCTTCCGAGACGAGGATCGCCAGGATCGTTCCCTCGACGGGGGACGGGATCTCGGTGTCCACCTTGTCGGTGGAGACCTCGACGAGGACCTCGTCCTCACGAATCGTGTCGCCCACCTTCTTCGGCCAGGAGAGAATCGTTCCCTCCGTGACCGTCTCACCCAGCTGCGGCATGTTGACCGTCGTGGCCATCCTCGCTCCTCTCACATGGCGGCCCGTGCCGCCGGTTCAGTGCAGACTTCTTCCGCTTGCGCTGAGCAATGTTTCGCCCACCGCCTCCGAAAGGGTCGGATGGGCGTGAATGAACGCCGCCGCCTCGGACGGCAGCGCCTCCCAGCCCACTGCGTACATCATCTCATGGATCAGCTCGCCCGCTTGGGGCCCGACGATCACCGCTCCCAGGATCGGACCGTTCTTCTCCGCGACGATCTTCACGATGCCGCGATTCTGCCCGATGATCCTCGCGCGGCTCACCGCGGCGAACCCGTGGCTGGTCACCTCGACGTCGAACCCGAGTTCTTTCGCCTTGGCTTCCGAGTAACCGACCTCGGCCATCTCGGGGCGCGTGTACACGACGAGCGGGACTGCGCGATAGTCGACCGGCTGCGTCTCTCCGGTGGCGATGTAGGTGATCGCCGCGATCGCCTCGGCGAACCCGACGTGGGCGAGCTGCGGTGTCCCCGCGACGATGTCGCCGATCGCGTACACGCCCGGTTCGGCCGTCTGCATCGTCGCCTTGTCGACTTCGACGAACCCGCGATCCACCACGGCTTTGGTGCTCTCCAGGCCGATCCCGTCGGTGAGGGGCTTGCGACCGACGGCGACCAGCACGACGTCGACATCGACCGAGTCGTCGCCGAACGGCACCGTCACCCCCGTGTCGGTGATCTGCGCGGGTCCGACCTGCACCGACGTACGGATCTTGACGCCGTGACGCTTGAGGTTGCGGGTCAGTTCCTTCGCTGCGTCCGCGTCGGCCCCGGGAACGATCTGATCCATCATCTCGAACAGGTGCACTTCGCTGCCGACGTCGACGAGCATCGAGGCGAACTCGCACCCGATCGCCCCGGCACCGATGATGGCGACCCGCTTGGGCTGCGTCTCCCAGTCGAGGGCGTCGTCGGAGGTGACGATCTTCGTTCCGTCGAACTCGTACCCGGGAATCGAGCGAGGACCCGAACCGGTCGCGACGATGACGTTGCGGCCCTCGAGAACTCGTTCGCCGTCGACACCGGCCACCCGCACCTTGCCGGGGCCCTCGATGCGACCGAACCCGGAGATGATCTCCGCGCCGCGGGATCGAAGGAGGCCGGCGAGGCCTTTGGTCAGGCCGGCGACGATGTCGTTCTTGCGGGCGTGGGCGACGCCCCAGTCGAGTGTCGGCTCGGTCGAGTTGACGCCGAAGCCGGCCGCCTCCTTGACGGTGGTGAACACTTCGGCGGTGTGGAGCCAGTGCTTTGCGGGGATACAGCCGCGGTTGAGACAGGTCCCACCGACCTGCTGGTCTTTCTCGACGAGGGCGACGCTGAGGCCGAAATTGTGCGCATACAGGGCAGCCGCGTACCCCCCGGGCCCGGCACCGATGATGACGACGTCGTACAAGGAGATCCTCCGTGTGGGGGGCCCGAGGATAGTGGCCTCCCGGCGGTGCAGTATCTACAAAACGGTTTCTGGTCAATGCTGGCGTCGCATACCGACGCTGCCATTGACAGGAAAAACAGAGGTCGGTTTCTGGTCAATGCTGGCGTCGCATACCGACGCCGGCATTGACGAGAACGCTGGCTACTGTGTTTGGCCGTGATCCAACTCCCCTCCTCCAACCACGTGATCGACACCGAGGCGGGCATTCGCCTCGAGGCACGTTGGGACGAACCGGACGTTGCCACCGGCGTGGTCGTGTTCTGTCACCCGCATCCACAGGCCGGCGGCACCATGCACGCCCCCCTGATGCATCGGGTGACCCATGGCCTCGTCGAGCGCGGCTTTGCGGTGCTGCGCTTCAACTTTCGGGGTGTCGGGGCATCAACAGGAACCTGGGACCGGGGAGAAGGCGAGATCGACGACGTCGCCGCCGCGGTGCAGGACGCTCGAGACCGCCACGCCGACCTCCCCCTCGGTCTGGCAGGCTGGTCGTTCGGTGCCCTGACCTCGCTTCGCTGGCAGGGACGGTCCGACGACGACTCCCCCTACGCCGGTATCGCGCTGCCGGTCGGCATGTTCGCCGAGCCGAAACGATTGGCCCCGGCACCCAGGGTGCTGATCATCGGAGATCGTGACCAGTTCGCCACCGTCGAGGCGACCCGTACCTACGCGAAGTCGATCGGAGCGACGGTGGAAGTCCTCGAAGGCAGTGACCACTTCTTCACGTTCCGGCACGACCGTGTGACCGAGATCGTCGCCCAGACACTCGCTCAGCGACACGAGCGGTAGAACAGGACCCCGACGAGCACCCCGCCGGCCACCCCGTACCCGAGCCAGGCGGTCGATTCGCGTCCCAAGGCCCAAGCGGCCATGAACGCGAACGCGACTCCGAAGAACACACCCACGACCAGCCACCATCCGACGCTTCGACCCATGACGAACCCCTCGCAGCCCCCAGCCCGGTTCAATGTATCGCACTTGAGCCGCCGCGTGAAGGGGCAAGCACGGCTTTGCACCCGTCTCGTGAGGATTCACGCCGAGATTCCACGCCCGTGGGCACCGCCCGGTAATCTCCCGACTGTTGGTCGTTGGGGGAGACGGCCGGAGACAACCGGAGCGAGACATGAGGAGGCCACCGTGCCGCAATACCGTATAGCAGCAATCCCCGGAGACGGAGTGGGCGCCGAGATCACCCAGGAGGCCACCCGAATTCTCAACGCTGCGGCCCAGATCCACGGATTCGACGTCGAACTCGAGACGTTCGATTGGTCATGCGATTACTACCTCCAAAACGGCGTGATGATGCCCGAGAACGCCCTGTCGACACTCGCAGATTTCGACAGCATCTTCCTTGGTTGCATCGGGGACGCGAACAAGGTCCCCGACCACATCTCCCTGCAGCTCCTCCTCGCGATCCGTACCGGCTTCGACCAGTACGTCAATCTTCGCCCGATCAAGCTCTATCCGGGAGTACGTACTCCGATCACCACGGCCACCCCGGAGACCGTCGACATGCTGGTCATCCGTGAGAACACCGAAGGCGAGTACTCGCGGGTCGGCGGCATCTTCAAGCAGGGAACGCCCGAAAGCTTCGCGCTGCAGACGGGCGTGTTCACGTGGAAGGGCTGTGAGCGCGTCATCCGCTATGCGTTCGACGCCGCCGTCCAGCGAAGAGACACCGCCGGCTCCCCCGGACGCGTCACCAACTGCACGAAGTCGAACGCACTGAACTACTCGATGGTCTTCTGGGACGAGGTGTACGCGGCGGTGGCCCAGGACTACCCGACCGTCGAGACGGACATGGCGCTCGTGGACGCCCTCACGATGTGGTTCGTCAAGAACCCCGGCTGGTTCGACGTGGTCGTGGCCTCGAACCTCTTCGGAGACATCATCACCGACCTCGGCGCGATGCTCCAGGGCGGAATGGGGTTCGCCGGCGGCGGAAACGTCAATCCGGAGCGGACCTACCCGTCGATGTTCGAACCCATTCACGGTTCCGCACCCAAGTACACGGGCAAACGTATCGTCAATCCGATCGCCTCGATCGAAGCGATCAGGATGATGCTCGAACATCTGGGCGAGAAGGAGGCGGCGGACAACGTTCAGCAGGCGGTTGCATCGACCCTGGGAAAGGGCGAGGTCCGCACCAGGGACATGGGTGGGAACAACACAACCGATGAAGTCGGCCTGGCCGTCGAGAAGGCGATGAGGGCGACCGCATGACAGGACGCGGCGAGGAGGTTCCAACGATGGCAAAGGTCAAAGTGGGTGTTGCGGGCTATGGCGTGATCGGGCAACGCCTGGCCGATGGTGCCGCCCGGCAGGAAGACATGGAGGTTGTCGGTGTCGCCGATGTGGCCCCCACCCTCTCGGTGCAGGCGCTCGCAGAACGCGGCATGCCCTTCGATCTCTACGCCGCCAATGCGGACGGCCGGACCGCGCTGGAGGGGGCCGGCATCCCCGTCACGGGAGACTTCGACGACCTCCTCGGACAAGTGGACATCATGCTGGACGCCACCGGGGCAGGCATCGGCGCCAAGAACAAGGAGAAATACGTCCAACGCGGCATCAAGGCGATCTTCCAGGGGGGAGAAGCAGGCGAAGTGGCGGACGTGTTCTTCCACGGCTACGCCAACTACGAGAAGGGCCTCGGGCGTGACTACCTGAAGCTCACCTCCTGCAACACGACCGGCCTGATACGGGCGGTCGACTGTCTCGATCGTGCCGTCGGCATCGAGAAGGTCGCCGTCACGATCATCCGACGTGTCGCCGATCCGGGTGACACCCATCGCGGTCTGGTCGACTCTCTCCTCATGGAGCCGATTCCCAATCATCAAGCGGTCGACCTGATGAACATCATGCCCCACATCGACGCGACGGGCCTGCTGGTGCACGCTCCGGTCACTCACGGCCACATCATCAGCATCGTCGCCACGCCGAAACGCTCGATCGGCAAGGACGCGGTCATCGAGGCCTTCCGGGAGCATCCCCGCATTCGAGTCGTGAAGATCGCCGACGGGTTCACCACCAACACGTCGCTCTTCAACTATGCCCGCTTTCTCGGTCATCCTCGTGGAGACATGTATGAGATCGGACTGTTCGAAGAGACCGTCGGCATGTCTGGCGATGACGTGATGTTCGCCATCAACATCCCCCAGGAGTCGGTGGTCATCCCGGAAACGATCGATGGAATCCGGGCGGCGCTCGAGCTGCAGACCGACCGCCTCGAAGCCGTCGGACTGACCAACAAATACCTGGGCATCGGCTGAACCAGGGATCGGACACGTCATGAAGATCGCATCGCTCGACGACTTCGACGTCCGCGGCTCTCGGGTCCTGCTCCGCGTCGACATCAACTCTCCGATCGACCAGGAGACCGGCGCGATCGCCGACGACAACCGGCTGAACAAGAGCCTTCCCACAATCGAGGACCTGGCGAGCGCGGGAGCGAAGACCGTGATCATCGCCCACCAGGGCGACACGCTGGACTACCACAACCTCGTCTCCCTCGAGGAGCATGCGGTGAAGCTCTCGGAGAAGCTGAGCCGCACGGTGTCGTTCATCGACGATGTGGCCGGTCCGGCGGCGCGGCGCGCGATCCTCGATCTGGAAGACGGGGAGATCCTCCTTCTCGACAATCTTCGCTTCCTCACCGAGGAGGTCTCCACGTTCGAGAACGCGGTCAAGCTCACACCGAAGGAGATGACCAGGACCTACCTCGTGCGGAACCTTGCGCCGCTCTTCGACCTGTACGTCAACGATGCGTTCGCGGCTGCGCACCGGAGCGCCCCGTCGATGGTCGCGTTCCAGGAACTCCTGCCCACGGCGGGAGGGCGTCTCCTCCTCGAAGAAGTCGCCGCACTGTCGAACATTGCCGAGAATCCGGAGCGGCCGTGCGTCTTCGTCCTGGGCGGATTGAAGATCTCCGATGCCTTCGGGATGATGACGAAGATCCTCGCCGAGGGAACGGCCGACACGCTGCTCACGACCGGTATCACCGGGCACATCATGCTCATGGCGGCCGGTATCGACCTGGGGCCGGCCTCGGTGCGCTTCATCCGGGATCGGTCACTCGACGCCTTCGTTCCCCAGGCCGTCGATTACCTGGCGCGATACGGTGATCGGATACGGGTGCCGATCGACGTCGCCGTGGATGACCATGGCCGCAGGCGCGAGGTGCCCGTATCGGACCTTCCGACCGACCTGATGATCATCGACATAGGCTCCGAGACCATCGCCGAGTACGGCCGGGTCATCAACGAGGCCGCGACCGTGTTCGTCAACGGCCCGGCGGGTGTGTACGAGTCGCAGATCGGCGCCACCGGCACACGCTCCCTCTGGGAGGCGGTGGCCGCCACATCGGGACGCTCGGTGATCGGCGGCGGCGACACCGTCGCCGGCGCACGTCGGTTCATCGATCTGAACGACATCGACTTCGTGAGCACCGGTGGTGGTGCGCTGATCCGCTACCTGAGCGGCCGGCCTCTCCCCCTCCTGAGGGCGATGGAGAAGGCGGCCGAACGGGACCTGGCACGGTGAGCGCCGGCGGCGCGGACCGGGCCCCTGTGATGGGTTCGGCTCGCTCCCCGTGGCTGCGCGACGATGGCCACGGATACGCCGACAGTGCCCTGGCTACGCCCGGACGCTCTTCGGGCCGTCCGATGATGCATCCGCCGCGATGGTGATGAACACACCGGCGTGACCGACCCGGGTGCTCGATCACCCGCCGGAACGGCTCCGGTGCACGCCTGGCACAATGGGCGCTACATTGAGGCGCAAGCAGGCCAAACGAGGAGGATACGGACGTGGCTGGAACCTTTGTACCGAATGCATCGGTCGATTTCGAAACACTGGACTGGGGACAGCTCGGTTGGCTGTCCCGACCGGCATCCACCGGAGCGAAACAGCTCGTCGTCATCGATGTTCGGCTCGATCCAGGCGGCTGCCACAATTTCCACAAGCACCCCGATCAGGAAGAGGTCCTCTTTGTGGTCGAAGGGGCGGTCGAACAGTGGATCGGCGACGAGAAGCACATCATGGCGGCGGGCGACTCCTGCTTCGTCCCGAAGGACACGGTCCACGCCTCGTTCAACGACTCCGATGACGATGCGAAGTTGCTGGCCATCCTCGGTCCTTGCGTCGGTGAGGCCGGATACGAACTCGTCGACGTCTCCGGGGAAGAACCTTGGGCTTCGCTTCGCTGATCGCCGACGTCGGCCCGACCCGTACGAGATCCGCTGCGCGCGCCCGCCTGACG
>JAADGS010000050.1:7091-16939 GCA_013152275.1 Actinomycetota bacterium
AGCGACCGATTCGTCGACGACGTCGCCGCTCACGGGTCACACGAAAAGCTCCGGGCGGCGATCGCACGCGTGCACGCGCCCGGAGCCGACCATGTGGCCGCCATACGCCCGGCTCCGCAGGGATCTCCTGTCGATCGGACCGGTCTCGAAGCGATGGGGCCCACCTCTTGACCGGTATCTCTGGGCCCGACTATCGTAAATACTCGATAATCGATGATTTGCCCGGGTGTGTCCGATCGACCTGGCCGTGGAGGTGACGGTGGAACTCAAAGCCGTGACGAGAGAAGAAGCGCGGGTGTTCAATCTGCCCGGCAGGGATTGGCTGCACTACATCGGCCCGGAGATCGGCGATGCCCGGAATCTGACCGTCGGCTACTCGGTGTTCCCTCCAGATTCGGCCCCCGAGGGGCATGTCCACCCGACCGAGGAAGAAGTCATCTACATCGTCTCGGGCAAGGGTGAGCTGGTGACACCCGAGGGCACGGCCATCCTCGAACCCGGCACCTGCGTGTACATTCCGCCGGGTCTGCACCACCAGACCGTTTCCCGCGGCCCCGGACCCCTGGAGATGGTCACCGCCTTCTCTCCACCTATTGTTCCCGGCTCATACGAGAAAGAGAACGAATGAACGTGAGCGCACCGCCCGAACCGAGATCCGAATGAAGACAGCCGAGCCGACCATCGCCGAGATCGCCGACATCGCCCGCAGGGCTCGTATCCAGATTCTCAAAGCGGTCGCCCATGCAAAAGGTGGCCATGTGGGCGGCCCCTATTCGGCAATCGACATGCTGGCCACCCTCTACTTTCGCGTTCTGAATGTTCGGCCCGATGAACCGGACTGGCCCGACCGAGACCGGTTCGTGCTGTCCAAGGGCCACAGCTCCATCGCCTTGTACACCATCCTGGCGATGCGGGGCTTCTTCGACATGGAGGAGCTGGCGACGTTCGACTCGATCGACTCCAGGCTGCAAGGCCATCCGGACATGACGATCACCCCGGGTGTCGACATGTCGTCCGGCTCGCTCGGCCTCGGTTTCGCCGGGGCACTCGGCATCGCCCTCGGGGCCCGAACATTGGGCAAGGACTTCACCACCTATGTGATGCTCGGCGACGGTGAGTGCAACGAGGGGATCGTGTGGGAAGGGGCCCATGTGGCCAACCGCTATCACCTCGACAACATCGTGGCGATCATCGACCAGAACAACCTCCAGCAGTTCGGCTGGCGCGGCGACACGGAGACCGAACGCCTCACCCCGTACGTCGGAGACGAGCTCGCCGGCCGCTGGAAGGCGTTCGGATGGCACGTGCTGGAGGTGGACGGTCACGACATTCAAGCGTTCCTGGACACCGTGGAGAAGGCCCGGGCCGTCTCCGGAAGCCCCGTCGCGATCGTGGCCCACACCATCAAAGGCAAAGGGGTCTCCTACATGGAGGACAACTACACATGGCACAGCAGGGTGCCGACCGAGGAGGAGTTCGCCATCGCGATGCAGGAACTCGGCGACACGAAAGCCGGTGAACGATGACCAGTCTCGCACCGGGGAAAGCGCTCAGAGTGGCCTTCGGTGAGACGATCGCCGAACTCGCAAGGACCGATCCCCGACTTGTCGTCCTCGACGGCGATACCGGGAGCTCCACCCGGACGGACTTCTTCGAGAACGAGCATCCGGAACGGTTCTTCCAGATGGGGATCACCGAACAGAACATGCTCGGCATGGCAGCCGGCATGGCGACGCTCGGGTTGATCCCGATCGTCAGCACCTTTGCCTGCTTCATCGTCTCTCGGGCACACGACTCGATCCGGGTGCTGATCGCCCAGCCGAAGCTGAACGTCAAACTGATGGGCGGATACGCCGGTCTGCTTGCCGGGATGACCGGCAAGACACACCTCATCTTCGATGACATCTCCATCATGCGAGCAATGGCGAACATGACGGTGATCGCCCCCGCCGACGAGATCGAGACCCGCAAGGCGCTGCCCGCGATCATCGACCATCCCGGTCCGGTGTACCTGCGGCTGACCCGCCCCAACTCGCCGATCCTCTTCGATGACGACTACGAGTTCGAGATCGGCAAGGCGGTCACCCTTCGAGAAGGGTCCGACATCACCGTCTTCTCGACGGGTTTGCAGAGCGTCCGCGCGTACGAGGCCGCGCAAACACTGGCAACCGAGGGCATCGACGTGCACCTCGTCCACGTGCCGACGATCAAGCCACTCGACGTCGACGCAATCGTGAGCGCCGCAGCGAAGACGGACCTGGTGATGACGTCGGAGGAGCACACCATCGTGGGCGGTCTTGGCGGGGCGATCGCCGAGACTCTGGCGGAGCACCATCCCGTAACGGTCAAGCGACACGGTCTGCAGGACGTGTTCGGAGAGTCCGGGCCCGACGCGGCTCTCCTCGAGAAGTACGGCATCTCGCCGTCGAAGACGGCCGAGGCGGTCCGTGAGACGGTCCGCTCTCACAAGGCGTGACCGGAGGGACGGTCGGTAGAGGCATGGAACTGGAGAAGGTGGAGGGAACGTAAGTGAGCCAACTGGATATCTTCAGGCTCGACGGCAAGGTTGCCATCATTCCCGGTGGCAGCGGTGGCATCGGGTCCACGATTGCAGAGGGACTCGCAGCGGCCGGCGCCAGAGTTGCGATCGTGGGCCGATCGGCGGAGCGTGCCCAGGTCGTGGCCGAGAGAGTGCTCGATACCGGCGGCCAGGCCCTGGCGATCGCGGCCGATGTCACACAGAAGGAAGAGGCGGACCGTGCCGTGGCCGAGGCCACCGGCCGGTGGGGCCGCCTCGACATCATCGTCAACGCGGTCGGAGGCGGGGCCGGCAACGTCCTGTTCGATGCGCAGGACTACCCGATTCCCGAATGGGACTGGATCTTCGAGTTGAACGTTCGCAGCACCGTGCTCCCCACACAGGCGGCGGTCAAGGCAATGATCGAAGCCGGGCACGGGGGCAAAGTCCTGAACATCTCATCGGTCCGGGGCCAACTCGGCATCAATGCCGGCTACTCGGCGTACGTGGCCGCAAAAGGGGCAATCGATTCACTGACGCGCCAGTGGGCCACGGAGTGGGCGCGGCACGGAATCTGCGTAAACGCGATCGCCCCGACATTCATCGACACACCCCAGGTTGCGATGTTGTTGGAAGATCCCGACTTCAAGGCCGGCGTCGTCAACCGCATCCCGCTCAACCGGGTCGGTGAGACCGCGGACCTGGTCGGCGCGAGCCTGTTGTTCTGCTCGGAAGCCTCGTCGTTCATCACCGGACAGATCCTCACCATCGATGGCGGACTGACCGCCACGCAGTAACCACCAATCAAAGGAAGACCCAGAGAAATGCAGAACGTCACACCCAACGTATTCACGGAGACGAAGCTCCGCGGATGCAACCCGAGCTATGTGACGACATCGGACGGCGTGGTCGTCATCGATACGCCCCAGCTCCCCACCAAGGCGGTAGCCATGCGCGAAGAGGCCGAATCTCACGGCCCGATCCGCTACCTGATCAACACCGAGCATCACGTCGACCACATCTTCGGCAACTACTACTTCAAGGGCGCCGGCACCGTCGTGCACCACCAAGGCGTCTACGACAATTTCATGGTCGTCAGCCCCGAACTGGACCCCTTCGCGTACGCTGCGGAAGCGATCCCGACCGACGACCCGGACGGCGAGGCCATCTTCCCCGATCGGGACGAGTACTACTCGAACCCCAACAAGGGCCAGATCGTCTTCTCCGAGAATCTGACACTGCGAGTGGGAGGCCACACCTTCGAGCTGCTTCACACTCCGGGCCACACCCCCGGCCAGGTGGCGGTGCACGTCCCGGAAGAACGAGTCGTGTTCACCGGCGATACCGTCTTCTCCCAATGTCAGACGTGGCTGATGACCTCGAACGTGGACCAGTGGCTCGACGCCCTCGACACGGTCCGGGCACTCGATGTCGATCACATCGTTCCGGGTCATGGGCCCGTCACGACCAAGTCGTATCTCGACGTGCAGCGGTCCGTGCTGCTCGAGTGGAAGACGGCCGTGGCGATCGGCATCGCCAAAGGCTGGTCGAAGGAGGAGACGATCGAGCGGGTCAACTTCTCGGATCGGTGCCCGGTCGACATCGGCCAGGAGTACATGATGGACTTCATCCAGAACCTCAACGCAGGATCCCTCTACGACAAACTCACCACGGTCTGAAGTCGGAGCGACACGGCCGTTCGAGGAGCGTGCAATGAACGCACCGTCCCACTCTGCCGTCTCGTCTGTCCACGTGGCCTGGCGAGCGGTCGTCCCGGCCTTTGCGGCAGTGACGGTGAGCGTCCTTCCAGGTTTCCTGACCGCCGGTCTGGCCGTCCAGATCGGCAACGGCATCGGGCTCGGCCTTACCGGGTTGGGCGTGGTGATCGGGGTCTTCTTCGCCGCCTCAACGCTGGGATCCCCACTGATGGGGGCGCTGGTCCAACGGGTGGGCTGGGCTCGCGGCCTGCGTCTGTCGAGCTTCATGGCGGCCGTGTCGCTGGCCGGAATAGCCTTCGCCGCGCCAACACCCGTCGCGTTCGGCGCATGGCTCGTCCTCGGTGGATTGGCGATTTCGCTGGCGCAACCTGCTGCAAACCTCACCGTTGCCCGCTGCGTCGGCAGCCGGCGCCGGGGCTTCCTGTTCGGCGCGAAGCATGCGTCCGCTCCCGCAGCGATCTTCCTCGGCGGCTTGGCAGTGCCGGCAGTGGCACTGACGGTCGGATGGGAATGGGCGTTCTGGGGAGGGTCGGCTCTCGCCCTGTTGACCGCGCTTGCGGTCCCCCTCAGACCCGCCGACCACGAAGTCGACTCCCCGAACCGCCCTGTCGAGCAGGTCGGGCGCCCGAGCACGCCTCTGGGATTGCTGATTGCTCTCGCCGGTGCCGCGATGCTGGGCATCGGAGGAATCAACGCTCTCGCCTCGTTCACCGTCACCTACGCCGTGCATGCAGGCTTCGGTGAGAGCACCGCCGGACTCTTGCTGGCCGGCGGCAGCCTGGCCGGCATCACTACACGTCTGGTCGCCGGATGGCTGATCGACCGGACCGACCGCGCCGACCTCACCGCCGTTGCATCGATGTTGACCGTGGGTGCCCTGGGCGTGGCCGGCATCGCCCTCGGGACGCACGCCGGGCTGATCCTCGGCGGCGTGCTGGCGTTCGGTGCCGGATGGGGATGGTCGGGGCTTTTCACGTTCGCGGTCGTCAAAGACAACCCCGAGGCACCCGCCACGGCCACCGGCATCACGCAGACGGGCGTCTTCCTGGGAGCGGCGATCGGCCCTCCCGTCTTCGGCCTCGTGGCCGACACGGTCTCGTTCACGGCCGCCTGGTGGATGACCGGAGCGGCACTGGTCGGAGCAGCCGCCATCATCCTCTTCGTGCGCAGCCACCGCCACACACACCTATGGTCGGCGTCGACATGGCGGGCCGCAACATGAACGCGGAGCAGACATCTCCGATGCTTCGAGAACAACGGCTCACCGGGACCCATGGAGAGCCGCAGAGAACTCCCACCCTTTCGTTCCACGGACGGCCGGCCACGCAACGCCTGTCGATCCATCCGGTGACCCACCGGATCCACAGCCCAACGGGTTCCCATCATGAGTGACTATCACCTGCACCTGCATCCCCATTTCCCAACGCCCGGTTCACCACCAATGGGCGTCTATCCCCCCGGTTACATCGACCAATACGTGGAGACGGCGCTGTCCCGAGGAGTCACCGAGCTCGGCTTCACCGAGCATCTCTACCGGTGCGTCGAATCCGCTCCGATCCTGGGCACCTGGTGGGAGCACGACCCCGACCCCCGCCTGTCGGCCGAGATGGAACGCTACGTCACACTGGAGCGCAACCTGTCACTCGAGGCGTATGTCGACGTCGTACTCGACGCCAAGCAACGCGGGCTCCCCGTCAAGCTCGGCCTCGAGGTCGACTTCGAGCCCGGAACCGTCGACTCCGTGTTGGATCTGCTCGCGGGCTATCCCTTCGACTTTCTCATCGGTTCCGTTCATTGGATAGGTGCCTGGTCCATCGACCGCCCGAGCGCCGCCCCCGAGTTCGCCAGGCGCGGCGTACGGCGCGCCTATGAGCAGTACTTCGAACTGGAAACCGAGCTCGCCGCCTCGGAAATGGTCGACGTTCTGGCCCATGCCGACCTCGTCAAGAAGCTCGGCATCCACCCGAAGGGGTCCTTGGACGACCTGTACACGCCACTGGTGGCCGCCGCGGCCGCAAGCGGTGTCGCCGTCGAAGTATCAAGCGCCGGCCTGCGAAAACCGGTTGGCGAGATCTACCCCGCCCCGCGTCTCCTTCGGAGCTTTCGCGCGGCCGGCGTTCCCATCACGCTCGCCAGCGACGCCCACATCCCCGACGAGGCAGGCTGGGGGCACATCCCGGTCGTACGCGCCGCGAGAGCCGCCGGATACACCCATCATCTGCGTTTCTCCGACCGCAAGAGATACGAGATGCCCTTGCCACATCCAACGGGAGACGACGCATGAGAGTGTCGTTCAAGACCCGACCGCAAAACACGGAATGGCGACCGATGATCGACTTCTGGCTCGAGGCCGATCGCATCGATCTGTACTCCGCCGGTTGGACCTTCGACCACTTCTACCCGATCTTCTCCGATCCCACCGGACCCTGCTTCGAAGGATGGACGATGCTGTCCTATCTGGCAGGGGTGACGGACCGGCTGCGCCTCGGTGTGCTCGTCAGCGGGAACACGCACCGGCATCCCGCGCTGCTCGCGAACATGGCGGCGACGCTCGACGTCGCATCACAAGGTCGTCTGGAAATCGGTCTCGGCGCCGGATGGAGCGAGGAGGAGCATGCGGCCTACGGGATACCCCTGCCTCCCTGGCCGGAGCGATTCGACCGGCTCGAAGAGTCCTGCGAGATCATCGACAGCCTCCTGACACGCGAAACCACGACTTTGATCGGAACGCACTACCGGCTCACGGACGCCAGGTGCGAACCGAAGCCGGTACAGAAGCCACTGGTGATCGGGGGCAAGGGTGAGAAACGGACCCTTCGTATCGCCGCACGTTGGGCCGACCAGTGGAACTTCCCGTTCGGAGAGCCGGCGGAGCTCCGTCACAAGATCCAGGTGCTGCACGCCCACTGCGCCGACATCGGGCGGGATCCGTCAGAGATCGAGATCTCGGTGAAGGCGGAGGCCGGTGAAGAGCCGGCCGCCTTCGCCGAACTCGCCGCCGCCTATCGGGAGGCCGGAGCCCAGCACATCATCGTCCACTTCCCGCCACCTCACGATCCGGCGACGCTGGGAGCGTACGCCGAGAGCCTCGCGCAGGTGGTCCGATAGCCCTGCCCCATCCTCGACGTCTCTTGGCGCGGCGCCGGGCGTCCTCCGAGATTGCCGCCTCGTCCCGCGACGCTCAGGCGCGGCCGGCGGCCACCTCGTCGGCCCGGTTGCGACCGGCGAGAAGGATCAGGTCCTCGTGAAGCTCGAACCAGACGCCGTGGTAGCTGTCCACTCTGGGCGAGGCGATGTAGCGATGATCGCCGCCGCGAACGAGACCCGCCGCCCGCTCCAGCCGCTCGAGGTAGAAGCCGAGTCGAGGGAGCCCGTCGCTGAGCGACTGGAGCAACGCGGCGGCATCTTGGTGCAGGAAACCGAACTCGGCCAGCACCGATGCGTCGTAGGCCGCGTCGGAGTGATCGTTCAACACTTGCCGGCCGTCGACCTCACGCATCTGCCAGGCGGTCACGATGCCCTTTGTCCGGTGGTCGAGCGATAGGAATGCATCGAGTGCCTCGATGGCATTCTCCACGCCCCAGGACTCCTGATCGGCAATGATCAGCTCTCTGCCGAGCGTCTTGCCTTCCGCTGTCAGCTGGAACATGCCGCCGGAGGACTCGACGAGTCCGTCGGCGGTCATCCGCTCGAGAACCTGATTCGCCCCTTCCTCTGTCGTGAAGAACGCGGACGCGATGCCCTCAGCTGTCACAAAGCCCTTGATGACGAGCGTCCGAACGACGGCATCGACGCTCGGCCCGCCCTCCTCCGAGGTTTCGCCGCCCTCCTCCGAGGTTTCGCCGCCCTCTTCCGAGGCTGGGATCTCGATCCCGAGATCCTGAGCCCAGGACAGGAGCTTCGTCGCCTCGGGAACGACCGTCGCGCTGCTCGAGACCGCGCCGGCGAATACCTCCCCGCTGCCGCCGTCGATCGTCAGCATGTCCCCGGCGGTGAACACGCGATCGCCGATGGAGATCGTCCCCTCCCCCACCTTCACCGCGGAGGCACCGACGACCGCCGGGATCCCCCATCCTCGTGCGACCACTGCCGCGTGGCTGGCGAGGCCACCGGTCGAAGTCAGGATTCCGACCGCCCTGGCCATGCCGTGAACGTCATCGGGTGACGTTTCGCGACGAACGAGGATCACGCTCCGACCCGCATCGGCCGCGGCGACGGCGTCCTCGGGTGTCGTGACGATCTCGCCCGATGCCACCCCTGGAGATGCCGCGAGGCCGGTCGTGACGACCGGAACGTCCGCGGGCCGCTCGCCAACCGTGGTAGGGGGATTATCCAGGTGGCGAGCGACCCGGCGGACAGCTTCTGCGCGAGAGAGGGGAAAGTCGTCGTCCTCTGCCATGTCGACCGCGATCCGCAGCGCGGCCTGTGGACTCCGCTTGCCGATCCGGACCTGCAGCAGCCAGAGTCGACCTTGCTCGATCGTGAACTCGATATCACACAGATCGACGAAGTGGTGTTCGAGCGTGTGGGCGTATCGCCGCAGGTCCTCGGCAACCGCGGGCATCCGCTCATCGAGCACGGCGATCGGCTCTGTCTGGCTCGTCCCGGCGACGACATCCTCGCCCTGTGCATCGAACAGGATGTCGCCATAGAGGCGAGGCTCCCCGGTCGCCGGGTTCCTGGTGAACAGGACACCGGTGGCCGAATCGGAGCCCCGGTTGCCGAACACCATGGCCTGTACGGTCACCCCCGTCCCAAGGTCGTCGGCGATGCCCTCGCGGGCACGGTAGCTTCTGGCCCGGCCACAGTTCCAGGAACGGAAGACCGCCTCGATCGCACCGCGCAGTTGCTCCCACGGATCCTCGGGAACGACCTCCACACCGACGATCTGCCGATACATCGTCGAGAAGCGATCCCGACAGACGTCCACAAACGCACTGTCACCCGATACGGCGGCGAGCCCCCGAGCCGTCATGTCGTTGAGACCCAGGTTCAGGATCGTGTCCATCATCCCAGGCATCGAGACCGGCGCTCCGGAGCGGACGCTCACGAGCAAGGGATCTGTCGGATCCCCGAACCGGCGCCCCACGGCCGTCTCCACGCGGCGCATGTGCTCGCGGATCTCCTCGTCGAGTCCCTCCGGCCAGCCCCCTGCCAGGTACGCCCGGCACGCCTCTGTCGAGATCGTGAAGCTGGGAGGTACCGGAAGACCAAGCTCGTTGGCCATGACGGCGATGTTGGCCGCCTTCCCCCCGATGAGGGCCTTGACCTCGGCATGTGGCAGATCGTGCGGGTGGTCGAAAGCAAAGACGTATGCCACGTTCTCTCCGATCCTCGATAATCGATTACCCGAGCCTACGCGTCTTCCCATCCCAGCGTCAACCTGGAATCGAGATGAGAACCAATGAAGCCGCCATTCGAGCCAACTCTCCTCGGGACAATGGACACTACCGGCGGGGCCACGTTCTTCCTTCCCCTAGCAGGGGAAGTGGCCTCGGGGCTTTGGCCGAGGTCGATGGGGTAGAGCCTGTTCCTGGCAGGTCCAGCGGTCTGGGCGAGGAACGACCCCACTTCTTGCTTCCCCTAGCAGGGGAAGTGGCCTCGGGGCTTTG
>JAADGS010000051.1 GCA_013152275.1 Actinomycetota bacterium
CCGCTGGTGGTGTAGGTGTGGCCGAGTTTGGTGGTCCAGTGGTGGTCGCCGTCGGGGAGGGGCTGGTAGGTCCATCCGGCGTCGTGTCGGATGCGGTGGTCGTGGCGGCAAAGGGGGACGAGGTTGGTGATGGTGGTGGGGCCGCCGTCGGCGTACGGTGTGCGATGGTCGAGGTCGCAGCTCGCGGCGGGCATGCGGCATCCGGGGAAGACGCAGGTCGGGTTGCGGGCTTCGGCGAGTCTGCGTTGGCCGGTGGTGGGTCGCCGGCGTGTGGTGCCCTGGTAGGTGGGCTGTCCGGTATCGGGGTCGGTGACGGTGAAGTGCCATTGGCCGGCTTGTTGTTGTTCGGTGACGTGTCGGGCGATGTCGGCGATGACTGGCCCGTAGCCGGCCAGCTCGCCGGGGTGATCGGCGAGATTCGTCAGGGTTTGGAGGTCGACGTGGATTTCGACGGCGCCTGTGGTCTTGGTGGCGTAGCCGGGTGTGCCTTCGAGGAGGTCCAGGAAGACGTCGGCGCGCAGTTGGTCCATGGTGCGGGACTCGCCGGCGGTCTTGAGGCTGCGGGCGAGTTGATTGATCTTCGCGGCTGCGGCGGTGACCCGATCGGGGGCGAGGTCGAGGCCGAGGAGGTGAGCGGTGCCCGATTCGGTCGGTTCTGCGATGAGGCGCCGTTCGTCGATTGCTCGCCGGTACCGTTGCTGCGCATCGTCGGGGTCGATATCGATACAGAGCCTGCGGATCCGTGCTGCGAGCTGCCCGGACGTGAGGTGAGACGCATCCGCCATCACCCGGTCGGTGACATCGCGGGCGAGACCGATCGGCAGATGTTCGGTCCCGAAGCTGATGGTCTTGGCGCGACGCAGGTCGATATCCCCGCCGGCAAGGCGATCCCAGACTCGGGGGAGACGCTGTCTCAGGACGAAAGCGAACGCAAGCTCCGAGTCGGCGGCCCGTCGGGTCAACCGCAACGCGACCCGGATCTCGGCCGCCGCGGACTCTATCGCCAACGGGTCGTCGGGGTCGCCCATCGCGTCGGCGACGGCAGCCATGTCCTCGTAGGTGTGGGCCTGGTAGTGCGACGCCATCCGCCGATGGGCCCGCAGCACCACGATACGGTCATATCCTGACAGCTTCCCGACATCGATCGTCGACAGGAACGCAGCCAACACCGGACCCGGCTCCATCTCATCGAGCCGGCGAGGAATCGGTTCAACCTTGCCATCGAACATATGTTCGATCATACACGGCTACACCGACAAAAACTACCCCCGAAAACTCGCATGTCGAGCTGCCATCCGGCTCGTCCCGTCATGCCGGCCGAGAGCCCGGCCATGGTCGCGGACGCACTCGGAGACACGAGCACGATGACCGCCCCTCGAACATCGACGAAGAGACCGATCGGTGCCGCTTTCGGTGGGTGACGGGCGCGTGTTCGCCCGCGATTCACCGGCACGAAATGCAATACTTGGTGTCCTACGCAAGTGGAAGGAGACAGACATGGCCGAGCACCTTGTCGGAACCGTGAGCCACTACTACGACAAGCTGGGAGTTGTGGGCATCGAGCTGTCCAGCGAACTCAGGGTTGGCGATACGATCCACATCCTCGGGCACATCTCGGACTTCACCCAGACCGTCGACTCCATGCAGATCGAGCATGAGGCGGTTGATGCGGCGAAGGCGGGAGACCCCATCGGCGTCAAAGTGAACGAACGGGCACGTGTCGGCGACCAGGTTTTCGTGGTCACGCCCGACTGATCGAAGCCGTGGGATCACGTGCATGTCTCGCGGGCTGTGCGGTAAATCGAAGGGCTTTTGACCCTCTCAGGGCACAGACGTCCATTGATCGGGACGGGGTCGCAGGCGGAAGGCGATGAAGGCCGATTGCCGGAGGAGTCTGGCGTGTTCGGCCGGGTCCGTCTGCCTGTTTTGCGTCGACCGGATCATCTCCTTGCCGGTGTCGACACCGATGGTTTCTTCTCGGGGTGGGCCAGGCAGGGCTCGAACCTGCGACCTACGGATTATGAGCTTGAATCCGGGGCATCGGATGAGCAGGGCAAACCGCCGGAAACGCAGTCGTGACTGGGGTTTTCGGCTTGCATCGCTACTGGTCGATTCGTGGTGTTTCTCATCGGCTGGCGGACCAGATACGGACAAGAACCACTGACGGCTCGCGGGACCATTCGGAACTGCCACAACGTTGCGTACAACCGGGTGGTGATGAGCATCCCCGACCCTGCAGAGGAGCTGCGTCGTCTCTATCCGCCGATTCTCACCACGGCCCAGGTGGCGGAGATGATGCACTGCACGATCGGTGACGTTCGCGACAAGGTCCACCGCCGTGAGGTTCCGGCGCTGCGCTGGGGTCAGCAGTTCCGCTTCTTTCACGACGAGGTGATCGCGGCGATGATTCGTGTGGCTGGTGATGAACCCGACCTCGACAACGGGGACCTACCGGATGACACCGGCGGGGACAAGCCGTGACCGGCGGCGAGATCAACTATGACCGCTGGTACCCGGAGGTGCCGGCGGTGATGGACACGAGACAGCTCGCCGGGCTGTTGGGCACCAACGTGCAGATCGTGCGCGCCTGGGTACGCGAAGGGATCATCCCCGCCCACCGGCTACCCGGCGGCCGTAAACTCACGTTCCTCCGCCACGAGATCTTCCAATGGCTCATCGCGAACCGGTACGAACCGACCGCTGAGCAACGAGGACGCTGACACCGGGAGTGCCCCCGCCTTCAGTCCCGATCGAAGCGCCGCTCGAACATCGCTGGTGGCTATCACCGCCGGGTCCTGTCCGGGCCACTATCCCTAGCCAGGAACCTCGAGGTTCGCAGAGAGGGAAAAGGTCGCATGCGCCGAGAACCTGAAGGAACCGAACCCGTCCGGCAGGCCGTCAGAGCCGACACGCTGAAGTTTCGGCGACATGTGGCCCTGGCACGCTCTTGGCCGCTTCCTTGTGGGCCGTCGGGTTGTCGGATTCGGAGCGTCACCGATTGGTAACGGAGATCTGGTGAACTTCGTCTTGGCGACATGGTCCGGACCGCGGTGTCGGCGGGGGAGTAAGACCGGCCACGAGGTGAGGTTCCGGGACGGTTGGTTGGGTGATCGTTGATGGCTTAGGAACAGGGCGGCCTGGCCGCGTATCCGGTCGATCGGTACCGTGAGACGTCAGGTCACCTCCCTGGTTCGTCCGGAATCGGCGGTCGGGGGACACTGAGTTCGACGGTCACGTCGGGCTTCGCAGCCGGCAGCCCGTTGTGCGTTGCGAGCACCACAGTCTTGGTCTGGGCCACAAGTGAGGCGAACGGGACTCTGAGAGCTTCACCTGACTCCGAATCCGGATCCGAGGTCGGTTCATCGACTACGGCATTCTCGAACGGCTACTACGGCTGCACCGACTGCCCAGGCTGCTCCGAGTTCGGGCCCGGTGGTCGTACATGTCACTGCCGCAGAGATGGCGGTCATCGTCTGGCCGCCAGTTGTTCACGTCGATCGATGGAACCACAAGGACGTCGTGGTCGTATCCGACAAGCCGTTGATCACTTGGCAGTATCGATTTGCAGCATCCGATCGTGGAGCGCCTCCAAGTGACTCGGGCGGAACGGTCGGACGGTGATGCGGCCGAGTGTGGGCAGGATATGACGGTCGATCTTGGGCCGATACCCGCGCCAGGTGCTACCGGTCGGAGCTGACACGAGTTGAAGCGTCTGATCATGCGGGAGTCGACATGGACAGGTGGGTGTACGGGAACTGAATCATGGACTTCGGGCAAGTAGGGGTTGAGGCCCCTTGCAGGGTTGCGGGTCGGCTGGGTGAGCGAGAGGAGAAAGCATGAAGTCGCGTCATGCACGCGGGGTTGCCTTCGTCCTGGAGGATACGCCTGAGTGTTTCGCGTCCTACGCCGACCTTCTGGAGTCGAGAGGGGTCGCACGTGCATCAGGCTACAGTCCGACCACGGTGGACAGAGGAACTCTGGCCGCGGCGGGCATCATTGCCACGCACTATGACATCGACACCGGGTCTTCTATCAGTATCTCGGGTGGACCGTGCAACGGTGGAGGCTTGACATTGTCAGCCGACTGGAAGAACAGGATCGATGCGACGGCCAGTGTTTGTTACGTGCAGCACTTCGACTGGGACAACTACTGGGTACTGCTGCAAACGACGACGCCGCCGTACTACCAGTTGCTCTGGACTCGTAATCAGAACAAGACCAACTCGTTGAAGTACGTCTCCGGGTGACCCCGCTCGGGCCTTTGGGATGACTCCAGACAGATAGGGTGGGTCAGGTGGAAGATGCGCGCAGCGACGCGGAGATCCTCGCGCAGGTGAGGGTCCATCCGGAGGAGTTCGCGAACATCTTCCACCGTCACTACGACACGATCCACGGGTATCTGGCTCGAAGGATCGGTCCTGACGTGGCAGATGACCTGGCGTCGGAGGTGTTCCTGGTCGCGTTGCGTCGAGCAGCAGCGTTTGACGGCCGGGATCGTGAGGCTCTGCCGTGGCTGTACGGGATCGCGACGAACGTGCTGCATCGTCACCGTCGTGATGAGGTTCGTCGCTGGCGTGCCTTCCAACGTCTCGCCGGTCGAGAAGACGCATACGTCGATGTCGAGTTCGACGCGGTTGAGGACCGTCAGGCCGCCGCTCAGTTCAGGTCGTGCCTGGCTGCTGCGTTGAGCGAGATGGGGCGTCACCGTCGAGACGTACTCCTTCTCCACGCGTGGGAAGGACTCACCTATGAACAGATCGCACACGCACTCGGCGTACCGGTAGGGACGGTGCGGTCCCGACTGTGGCGGGCACGCCGGATGGTGAGGGAACTCTGCGAACCGACCGGACAACAAACAGGTGACGGCCACCTTCCGATCGACAGAGGAGGATCCCAATGA
>JAADGS010000052.1 GCA_013152275.1 Actinomycetota bacterium
ATCGCCTCGAAGACTCGGCACTTCCCCCTGAGGGGGAAGAAAAGAGTGACGCCACCTCTTGCTTCCCCTGGCGGGGAAGGAAGATCAGAAGGTGAAATGCTTGATCGGCTCGCCCTTCACGGCGATCTCGGTCATGGCTTCGATCCCCAGGCTCAGGTGGGTATCCGTCCAGTTGCGGGTGACTTCCTGGTCGCTCTCTTCGGTCTTGACGCCCTCGGGGGTGGTCGGAACATCGGATACGAGCAGCAGGGCGCCACGGGCGATCTGATTGGCGTGGCCGACGATGAACAGGGTCGCGGTCTCCATGTCGATGGCGAGTGCCGTCAACTCGTGGAGGCGGGTCAGGAACTTGTCGTCGTGCTCCCAGACCCGGCGGTTGGTCGTGTACACGACGCCGGTGCGGTACTCGTAGCCGTGTTCGGCGAGCTTGTCGGAGACGAACTTGTGCAGCTTGAACGAAGGGAGCGCCGGAACCTCGGGTGGGAAGTAGTCGTTGGACGTGCCTTCGCCCCTGATCGCTGCGATCGGGAGGATGAAATGTCCGATCTCGGTCGAGTGTTTGAGGCCGCCACACTTGCCGAGGAACAGAACACCTTTCGGATGGGCTGCGATGAGCAGATCCATGATCGTGGCGGCGTTCGCCGTGCCGATGCCAAAGTTGACGATGGTGAGGCCGTCGTGGTTGGTGGCGGCCTGCATCGCGTGGTCCGTTCCCCTGACGGTGCACCCGAACCGATCGGCGAATCGCTCGACGTAGGTGCGGAAGTTCGTCAGCAGGACGTAGTCGCCGAATCCGTCGAGTGGCATCCCGGTGTAGCGCGGCAGCCAGCTCCTGGCGATGCTCAGCTTGTCGAGCGACCCCACGTCACTTCTTTCCCGACAGCAGGTTGAGGATGGCGACGAAGAGCGCGGCGCCGATGACCGCCCAGATCACCGGAAGGCCACCTGCGGTCGGTCCGAGGGGCAGCCCCAGTCTCGAGGCGAGCCAGCCACCCAGCAGGGCCCCTATGAATCCGAGAACGATCGAGGTCAGGCATCCCATCCCGCGACGGCCGGCCAGTCGTGCGCCGAAGGCACCGGCGATCGATGCGATGAAGAGTGCCCAGAGCAGGTTGAACGGGAAGATCAGGCCGAGCATGAGCGCATTGTATCGAAAACACGCGCTGCGGCACCCCGGATCAGAGCAGAGCCGCCAGGTCGAGATCGCAGGAAGGGTGGCGCAGCTTCGACAGCGCTCTCGCCTCGATCTGGCGGATCCGTTCCCGGGTGAGGTTCAAGAGCTTGCCGACATCGGACAAGGTGCGGGGGATGCCGTCGTCGAGTCCGTAGCGCAGGATCAGCACTTGGCGTTCGTGCTCGTCGAGGATGCGCAGGGCGTCACGCAGGTGAAGTCTTCGCATGACACCCACGGCGTAGCCGAACGGGTCCGGGGCGGTGCCGTCCACGACAAAGTCGCGCAGTTCCGCGTCACCGTCGTCACCGACCGGCCGATCCAGGGAAACGGTGTCGCCGGGGGCGGCTGCGGCGGCGGCGACACGGTCCAGTTCCAGGCCGCTCGCCTGCGCGATCTCGTCGGGGGTGGGGTGCCGGTGCAGGATCTCGGTGAGGGTCTGCTCGGTTTCTTGGACGGTGCGCACGACGTCGACCATGTGGACGGGGAGTCGGATCGTTCGGGCCTGATTGCCGAGCCCCCGGGTGATCGCCTGGCGGATCCACCACGTGGCATAGGTGGAGAACTTGAAGCCCTTGCGCCAGTCGAACTTCTCGACCGCCCTGATGAGGCCCAGATTCCCTTCCTGGATCAGGTCGAGGAGATCCAGTCCTCTTCCCGCGTACCGTTTGGCGATGGAGATGACCAGACGGAGATTGCAGCGGATGAACGTCATCTTGGCTTCGGCGCCCTCGTGGACGAGGCGATACAGGTGGGCGCGTTCCTCGGGTGTCAGCGGCTCGTCGTCGTCGAGGCGATGCTGGGCCTTGCGGCCCGCTTCCATCGTGCGTGAGAGGCGCACCTCGTCTTCTGCAGTGAGCAGATCGTGAGACGAGACTTCTTCCAGATACATCCCGACCGTGTCGTAGATCGGCACAGACAATCGTCGTGTCTTCGCCACAGCTTCTGGTCCCCCTGACGTCTCCAGAACAAGACAAAGGTACCACGAGGCGCCGACACGCTCAATTGGAACTGCCGCTGGAAGTTCAGACCGGTGTACCCTTCCTGCGTGCCGGGTTCATCTTCTCGTTTCTGGGTGCTTGTCTTCGCTCTTGCCATCGTTGTGGCAGGGTGCGCGTCCGTCGTGACGGTCGGCAGGAAGGTGTTCTCCAAACCAAAGCCGGTACCGGTCTCCGTTCTGGTTCTCGACACCGCAGGGAGCAGGATCTTCCGGGCGGATATCACCATCGCCGGGGAGTCTGTCGTGAACGGTGAGGAGTTCGGAGTGCTCCCGAACGACTTCCCGGTGGCGGTCACCGTCTCGGCCGAGGGATACCGTCCGGCGTCGCTGAGCGTGCCGGAACCTCCCGAAGCGCCCGTTCAGGTGCGGCTCGCACCTGTTGTGCTCGAGGGTCGCATCACCACGGAGTCGGGCGATGTGCTCTCGGACGCCACCGTTCGCCTGGGCGATCTCGGTGTGACGACCGGGGCCGACGGTGCGTTCGAGCTGCAGCCCGCCGTACCGGGGACGGTGACGGTCGAACGGCCGGCGTGGATGCCTGCCGAAGTCGAGTGGGATGGCACGGAGGCACCGCTCGAGATCACCCTCGAGCCTCGGGTCGTGCGTGCCACCCACGCGGTCATGTGGCTGCCAGGACGGGACCTGTGGGAACCGTTCCTCGACCTTGCGAGCCGGACCGAGATCAACGCGGTGGTCCTCGATATCAAGGATGAGTCGGGGTCGATCGCCCATCGATCCGAGGTTCCCCTCGCCCTCGACGTCGGTGCGGTGATCGGCTCGTACGCGTTGGATGACGCCGTCGGCGCCATCCACGAACGGGGCCTGTACGCGATCGGCAGGGTCGTCTCCTTCGAGGATCCGATCGTTGCGAAAGAGCGCACCGACCTCGCGATCCGGCGGGGATCGAAGCCGTACCGGCAGGGCGGCCAGGCGTTCCTCGATCCGACCGATCCCGAAGCCCGCCGCTACAACATCGACATCGCGGTCGAGGCCTGCAAGGCGGGTATCGACGAGATTCAGTTCGACTATGTGCGATTCCCGACAGGGATGACGGCCAAGATGTCACTCGACGGGGATGGTGTGTACGTCGGATCGAAAGGGCAAGCGGCGCGTCTCGCAGCGATCGGCGGTTTCCTTGCCGAAGCCAGGGAGGCTCTTCACCCGCTCGGCTGTGCCGTGTCTGCCGATGTCTTCGCCATCGTGCTGTCGACACAGAACGATCAGGGGATCGGTCAGCGTCCCGAGGAGATCGGGGCGGAGGTGGACGCTCTCTCGCCGATGATCTACCCGGATCACTACAGCGACGGATGGATCGGCTACGACAAGCCCGCGGATCATCCGTTCGAGGTGGTCGACAAGGCGCTGGCCGACGGGACTCCGCGTATCGGACCGACCACGATCATGCGTCCATGGATCGCCGATTTCAACTATGGAGCCAAGAGCGTCCGGGCAGAAATCGATGCGGTGGAGGGCTACGGCCTCGGATGGATGCTGTGGAACGCCGGCTCCCGGCACACCGAAGGAGCGCTGCTCCCCGCCGAGAAGTAGCCACGGCCACCTCTCTTTCCTTCCCCCTCAGGGGGAAGTGCCGAGTCTTCGAGGCGATGGGGGTGTTCCCGCGGCCTCAGGGGGAAGTGGGCTCGGCGAGGGACGAGCCGAGGTCGATGGGGGTGTCCCCGCGTGGCGGCGGTGCAAGCGGCTCTACCCCATCCCTTCGCTCGGGTACTTCCCCTGCTAGGGGAAGGAAGAGATGGGGGTGTTCTCGAGCCGGCTGGGCCGGAGTCCTGGAGGGGAAAGAAGACACGACCGCAAAGAGCCGCTTGACTTTCCAGCCGACTGGAAGGTGTACCGTCGACTCGTCGAGAACGAGACGGAACCGTCCGACCGTGAGGCGAGCGGGGCCCGTCCGACGAGAAAGGACATGATGATGAGAGATCCGGTATGTGGGATGCACGTGAGCGCAGGTTCGCTCACCGTGGACGGCCATGCGGATGTCGCGTTCTGCTCCGAGCATTGCCGGAGCGCGTTCGCTGCCGATCCTGAGCGCTACGTCGGGGTCGGCAACGGCGAGGATGACGACGAGGAGGAAGACGAGCCCGCCGGCCATGGGCACGAGCCCGCCGGCCATGGGCACGAGCCCGGCGGGCACGAGTCTGCCGCTCGAGAAACGGTCCACTTGGCGATCGGCGGGATGACGTGTGCGTCATGCGTCGCGACGATCGAGCAGGCCCTGAGTTCGACGCCGGGTGTCATCGATGCCCGGGTGAACTTCGCCACCGAGGAGGCGACCGTCGACGTGGAGGCGGTCCCGGTCGGCGTGCTCACCGCCGTGGTGGCCGACGCCGGCTACTCGGCGAGGCCCGTCACAGACGATGACGACCCGGACGCGGAAACCGAGGCGAGAGAGCGCCTGTATCGATCTCTGCTCCGGAAGTTCTGGTTCGCGGCGATCGTCGCCCTGCCGGTCATGTACTTCTCGTATCCGGAGCTGTTCCCAGGTATCCCGGCGAAAGGCTCGGCGGCGCTGAACGTCATCTGGGGTGCGATGGCACTCGTGACGATACCGGTGCTGCTGTGGGCCGGCTCGCAGTTCTTCACCGGGGCGTGGGCGGCCCTCAAGCACCGCTCGGCGAACATGTACACGCTCATCGCCACCGGCATCTCTGCCGCATGGCTCTATTCGACGGCGGCGCTGCTCTTTCCGGGGCTCTTCCCCGAGGAGCGGCTTCGTGACGTGTTCTTCGACGTCACCGCCGTGGTCACCGCCCTGGTGGTCTTGGGGATGGCACTCGAGATTCGGGCTCGCGCCAAGACGTCGGAGGCGCTGAAGAAACTGATCGGCATGCAGGCGAAGACCGCCCGGGTACTCCGTGGGGGCGAAGAGATCGATATCCCGATCGAGGATGTCGTTGTCGGCGACACGATCGTGGTTCGGCCCGGGGAGAAGATCCCCGTCGACGGCCAGGTACTCGGCGGCGCATCCGTCGTCGACGAGTCGATGGTCACCGGCGAACCGATCCCGGTCGAGAAGACACGAGGTGACCCGGTGATCGGGGCCACCATCAACAAGACCGGCAGCTTCCGGTTCGAGGCCACCCGCGTGGGCAAGGACACGATGCTGTCCCAGATCATCCAGATGGTCCGCGACGCCCAGGGTTCGAAGGCGCCGATCCAGCGCACCGTGGACAAGGTGGCGAGCTACTTCGTTCCCGCTGTGATGATCGTCGCCGTGCTGACCTTCATGGTCTGGTACACGTTCGGTCCGTCTCCGGCGCTGCTGTACGCCGTGATCACCACCGTGACCGTGCTGGTCATCGCGTGCCCCTGCGCCTTGGGCCTGGCGACCCCGACGTCGTTGATGGTCGGGATCGGCAAGGGCGCCGAGAACGGCATCCTGATCAAGTCCGGCGACGCGTTGGAAACCGCACACCGGATCACGACCGTGGTGCTCGACAAGACCGGGACCGTGACGCGCGGCGAGCCGTCGCTCACCGATGTGATCATCCTCGGATCGGTCGACGAGGACACCCTGCTGGCGCTGGCCGCTTCGGCGGAACGAGCGTCGGAGCATCCTCTCGGTGAGGCGATCGTCGCCGGCGCCCGGAGCCGGCAACTCGCCCTCGACGACCCCGACACGTTCCTGGCGACACCCGGTCACGGCATCGCCGCGACCGTCGACGGGCGCCGTGTCATCCTCGGCAACCTCAAGTTCATGGCCGATCAGGGCGTGGGAGCCGGAGCCGCCGAGGCCGTCCTGGAACGTCTCGCCGACGAAGGCAAGACCGCCATGGTGGTCGGTGTCGACGGTGAGCTCGCCGGGATCGTCGCGGTGGCCGACACCATCAAGGACGACTCGGTCGCCGCGATCCGCCGGATGCACCGGCTTGGCCTCGAGGTGGTGATGTTGACCGGCGACAACGTGCGCACGGCCAAGGCCATCGGCGCCGTGGTGGGGATCGATCGGATCCTTGCCGAGGTCCTCCCGGAGGACAAGGCCCACGAGGTCGCCAAGTTGCAGGCCGAAGGCAAGGTCGTCGCGATGGTCGGCGACGGGATCAACGACGCACCCGCGCTCGCCCAGGCGGATGTGGGCCTGGCGATGGGGACCGGCACCGACGTCGCCATGGAGTCCGGCGATATCACCCTCGTGAAGGGAAGCCTGACCGGGGTGGTGACCGCCATCGAGCTGTCGCAGGCGACGATGCGCAACATCCACCAGAACCTGGTCGGAGCGTTCGCGTACAACTCGCTTGGGATACCGATCGCCGCCGGAGTGTTCTTTCCCTTCTTCGGGCTGCTGCTGAGCCCGCTGCTCGCCGGGGCCGCCATGGCGTTCTCGTCGGTGACGGTGGTCTCCAACGCCAACCGGCTGCGCCGCTGGCGGCCCTCTCTCGCAAAGGAGACAGTGTGATGGATATCGTCATCGTCGACCTGGCCGGACTCGGCCTCATCGGACTGATCGTCTGGTACTTCTGGCTCTCGTCCAGCTCGGGCACGGCCGCCGCGGTGACGACCGGTGGCGTGCAGGAGACCAGAGTGGTCGTCAAGGGCGGCTACTCGCCCGACACGATCCGGGTTCGGGCCGGCCGCCCGGTCAGGCTCGTCTTCGACCGTCGCGAGGCCGACCCTTGCTCGGAGCGTGTCGTCTTCGACGCGTTCGGCCTGTCCGCCGACCTGCCGACGGGCACCGAGGTGCCGGTCGAGTTCACGCCCGCCGAACCCGGTGAATACGACTTCGCCTGCCAGATGGGCATGCTGCGGGGAAAGGTCATCGCAACATGAGAGCCACGGAATCGAATCCACGCTCCACGTCCGGGTGGGAGATGGCCTGCGCCTGGTGCCCTCCGGAGGACTCACCGTTCCTCGGCGGAACGCCCGAGCGGCGCGGCGATGCAGACACGTTCGTGAGTGCCACCGCCGAAGGTTCCATCACAGGGACCCGTCGACGATGGCGGATCATCCGGTGGCCGTATTCGTGACGTGCCGGTCACCCTTGGCGGCGTCGCGGCGCACACCGATGCCGGATCGGCCCGGCTTCCACGGCGCGGAGAGACGCTGATGTCCACCGAAGCGCCTGGCCGCGCGGTTCCCGACCGTGGCGCCAAGCCACGCTCGGGGGACAGGTGGCGCGCCGGGCTCGCGGCCTTGGCGGTCGCTGCGGGCGCGTTGGCGATCGACCAGGCGACCAAGGCCGTCGCAGAGGTGGCCCTGGCATCGGGACCCGTCCACGTGGGGATCCTTCACCTTCGTCTGGTCGCGAATCGGGGGATCCTCCTGGGACTGATCGTGCTACCGATCTGGCTGCTCACGCTGGTTGTGTTGACGGTCGTCGCCGCGGCGCTGCGAGCCGTCTGGCGCGGAGGCATCTACCAGTCGATGGTGTATGCCCTGCTGAGCGGCGGGGCGATGGGGAACCTGCTCGATCGGTACCTCCACCGGACGGCGTTTCCGCCGCATGCGGTCGTGGACTGGTTGTCGTTCGGTGGGATGACGTTCAACCTGGCAGATGTGTTCGTCGTCGCCGCTGCCGTGCTGCTGCTGCTCGGTCAGGAGTCTGGTGAGCAGGTCGAGGCGGGCGGCGCCGGCGTTCCCCCTGGTGGCTGAGCGCCAGCGGAACGGTCATGGGCCACCGATCCCACCCGCTCTTGGTCCGATGAGGACCATACGGCGGTTGCCGGCGGGTGTGGGCTGCATCCCAGGCGGCGGACGTGCGGCGCCGGCAGGTGCTCAGCGGTTGCGTGTCCACCACATGCGAGCGCCGAGCCCGGCGAGAAAGACTCCGCCGGCGGTGAGGAGGACCCGCAGGAATACGAGCCGGCTCGATCCCGTCTGGGCCACCTCGGCGGCGAGCACGTAGACACCGACGGCGACGAGAAACACGGTGACGGCGACTCCCAGCGTCAACCGGTCGACGGAACGGTGGAGCCTCTTCGTCTCCATCTCCAGGCGGAGGTTGCGAGTCGCGAATTCGAGGTCGCCGGTTTCGAGCCGCTGGACGAGCCTGTTCACTCGGTGGGGGAGACCCTCGAGGAGCCTGACCGTGTCGAGCGCCTCCCGCCCGACGCGCCGCCCCACGTTCGTCGGCAGGACCCGCTCTTTGAGGAGTGCCGCCACTTCGGGCTCGAGGGCTTGAAAGAACAGGAACTCGGGGTCGACGAGCACGGCGGCGCTTTCGAGCATCGCGACCACTTTGAACAAGAGAGCGAGGTTGGGCGGGAATCGGAGCTGATGCCGATAGGCGATCCGCATCAGCTCACCGACCATGTCGCCGGCGGCGAGGTCGTCGACGGACTTGTCTCCGAGCCGATAGAAGAGGTGGTCGAAGTCCTGAGCCACGCTCTGTCGTTGGGCCTCGGGTTCGGTGGCGCCCAGGGCCCAGAGGGCGTCGAGGATCCCCTCGGTGTCTCTCGAGCTCATCGCATAGGCGAGGTCGAGGAAGTGCTCGCGCTGGCGTTCGGTGAGCGTGCCGACCATGCCGAAGTCGAGGAGCCCGATCCTGCGGTCCTCCACGACGATGAAGTTGCCGGGATGCGGATCCGCATGGAAGAAGCCCTCTCGGAAGATCTGGGTGAAGGCGATGTGCAGCGCCACGCTCGCGAGGCGATGACGATCATCGGGTGTCAGGCGGGTGTCGAGGGCGGCGTCGGCGAAGTCGGTGCCTCGGATCTCGTCCATGACGAGTACTCGCGGTGTCGAGTAGTCCCAATAGATCGTCGGGATGAACACGTCGGGGTCGTCCCGATGGATGCTCTTGATACGGTCTGCGTTGTAGCCCTCGTTGGTGTAGTCGAGTTCGTTTCGCAGTGTGAAGGCGAACTCCTCGAAGAGGCCCGCAATGTCATAGAACGTCGCCGGAGAGTCCCGGGAGGTGCGGCGACGGATCCAGCTTCGCAGGATGGCGAGGTCCATCTCGATCGTTGTGCGCACCCCCGGCTTTTGGATCTTGACGACGACGGCTTCGCCGCTGTGCAGTGTTGCCCGGTAGACCTGCGCGATCGAGGCGGATCCGATGGGCTCGGTGTCGAACGTTGCGAACACGTCGCCGTAGGGCATCGGGAGCTCGGCGTCGAGAACCTCGACCATCTCGGAGAACGCAATCGGCGGTACGGCGCTGCGGAGTCGGGCGAGCTCCGAGGCGTACTCCGGCCCGATCAGATCGCCTCGCGTGCTGAGGATCTGCGCGAGCTTGATGAAGGTCGGACCAAGGTCCTCGAACGCCATGCGGAGATGCTCAGGACCCGAATAGGGCTCGGCACGACGCGGGTGGCTCAACAGCCCCCACTGGAACGGCAGCAACGATCCCATCCCGGTCCGCACGAGCGTCAAGCCGAGACCGTGGCGTACCAGAGCACCGACGATCTGGCGCTCTCGCCGCCACCGCCGGCGCCGGCTCCACGACTCGTCGCGCCGCCATCGTACGTTCAGAAGCGGCATCCCTCCCTGTGTCCTTCCGGTCGGCGCCCGGTCATCATAGTGGTGCGCCATTCTGTGCCCTGGAGGCCACCAGGCCGACGGTTTTCTCTCCCTGGAGGCCGCCCCAGGGCCGGAAGGGGTCCTGGGGGAGGTGGCCGCTCTCCCCGCTTCGCCGTACTCCCCCCTGCGGTCGCTTCGCTCCCTGACAAAGACCCCCCTACGCCG
>JAADGS010000053.1 GCA_013152275.1 Actinomycetota bacterium
ACCCTCCCCACCACAGGATCATCATCGTCGGCCACCTCGAAAAGAGTCTCATCACCAGAATCATTCTTCATACCCGCAATTCTCGCCGAACCCGACCCGAAACGCGAGAACCCACAACACCCCAACCATCAGCCAGCCGATCGCACCGCTCACAGATACTGACCCACGCTCCTAGGCGAACCTGCCGAGTTTGCGGCCACGCGCCCAGGCAGCGGCCTCCATCCGCTTTCGGCCCGCAGGTTGTACTTCGAGCAGCTCCAGATCGCCTCGGCCCGTTCCCAGAAACACTGCTCCCTCGCGGACGGCCAGTCGACCGGGCTCGAGGCCTGGGCCCGACGCCAGGCGAGCTCGCCACACTTTCACCCGCTCGCCATCATGGAAACCGTAGGCACCTCCACGTGCCGTGAAGGCACGGATCACCCGATCGACCTCTTCCGCGGACATCGACGGGTCGATCTTCATCTCGGACACGTCGATGCGCTTGGCGTAGGTGATCCCCTCGGTCGGCTGTGCCCGTGGTTGCAGCTCCCCCCGCAGATACGGCGGGAGTGTCTCGGCCAGAAGCTCTGCTCCAAGCTCGCCGAGCTCACCGATGACGCGTACCGCATCGGCTTCGCTCCCTAGCTGCAACGTTCGCTTCGCCAGCAGAGGGCCCGTATCGAGCCCCTCATCCAGTTGCATGATGGTGACTCCGGTCACGCGATCGCCGGCCAGGATGGCTCGCTCGACGGGAGCAGCTCCGCGCCACCGCGGCAGCAGCGAGAAATGAACATTCAGAAACCCCATCGCCGGTATCGACAAGACAGGCGCCGGGATGAGCATCCCAAAGGCGACCACGACCGCCACATCCGCATCCGCCGAAGCGATGATCGGGGCCAAGTCGGCCGACCGCTCCGGTTGAGATATCCCGATTCCGAGCTCCAACGCAGCCAGTTTGACCGGTGAGGGACGCAGCTTTCGTGAACGGCCGGCACCCCGGTCGGGCCGGGTGACGACCATCACGACCTGTCGGCCCAGGGTCCGCAGGGCCGGGACCGCCGAAGCGGGGGTACCCAGGAAGACGATCCTGCTCACCGGTCGAGCCCCAGCGCTTCCTCGCGGAGATCGCGCAGCGCCTGTTTGCGAACTCTGCGTTCGAGGCGTCCGATGAGCAAGATCCCCTCGAGGTGATCGATCTCGTGCTGAAGCACCCTCCCGAGCAGTTCCTCGCCGGCGTACTCGACCACGTTGCCGTACTCGTCCAGTCCACGCACCCGGGCGAAGGAGGGACGCTCGATCGGCCAGAACCGGTTCGGCACGGAGAGACAGCCCTCTTCGAAGAGCCAGTCTCCGGACGTCTCGAGCAGCACCGGATTGATCAGGGCTTTCGGGCCATCTCCTGCATCGAACACCACCACGCGTTTCGAGATGCCGATCTGAGGTGCTGCCAGCCCGACACCGGGCGCGTCGTACATCGTTTCGATCAGATCGTCGACGAGGCGCCGAACGCTGTCATCGATCTCCCCCACCTCGCTTGCGCGGCTTCTGAGCACCGGATCTCCGAACGTACGTATGGGAAAGATGGCCATGCCCGCGAGCATAGTTCAGAGGTCGAGAGGGTCTACATCCAGTCGAACGGCAGCGCCTCCGTCGCGAAGCGTTTGCACGGCCGGTCGGAGCGATGATCGTACATCGGAAAGATCACGACCCTGGATCAGCCAACGCAGCTTGCCTGATCGCTCGGCGGGACCCAGGAGGGTCGCCCTTGTTCCGACGGCTTCCCGCAACACGGTCCGTGCGTCCCGCGTCCCCCCGGTCACCTCGACAACGATCACTTCACCGGCGGGCGGCAGCCCGAACTCCTGCCGAACTTGCAGCTCCCCCTCGAGAAACGGCAGCGGATCCCCGCTGCGTAACGCAACGATCACCGGATGCTCCGGCTGACCGGTCTGCACGATCAGGTGCCGGCCGTTGCCGAACGGGATGCCGGCAGCGAGACGCGCGAAAATGCGCAGGGCCTCCTCCGCCGCGTTGTAGGCGCTACCGAGAATCAATCCGTCGGCATCGACCACTACGCCAAGCCCGACCCCCGTGACCGAAGGGATATCACGCTCGGTACCGACCCAAATGAGGGCTGCGCTGCCAACTGCACCCACCGCCCCATCCCCATGTGCACGGCGCAGGACCTCGGAGATCCTTCCCACGCCGGCTCCCAGCGGTTCGAATCGTCCCCCTCCACAGACCTTGCACGACCCCAGCTCGGCTCCGCATCGGCTGCACGCCTCACCGGGTTCGGGCCGCGACCCGCACGAAGGACAGCGGCGCAGCGTCTTGCACCTGACGCAGCGGAATGCCGGGGCATACCCGCGCCTGTGACTGAACACGAACACCCTGACACCTCTGCGTACGGCACCCGCAATCGCGTTTCTGACCCGATGGGCAAAGAGTCCACTTCCAGGTGGATCCTCCGTCCGATCGACGATCTCGACCGGGGGCCATCCCCTGGTCGAACGCCGCTGGACTTCGACACCCGATGCGAGCACGGTCGTGCTCGGCACATTCCCCAGATACACGATGTTGAAGCGTTCCACCGAGGCCCGACGCCGGATGACCTCTCTCGCATGAACCGTAGGTGTTTGACGGTCCCGCATCGCTCGGCGCCCCTCCTCCACAAGCACCCCGAGCCGCAGCCCCTCGATCGGCCAGAACACAACCCGGTGTGTGCCCACCACGACGTGTCCCGGCGTTTCACACGCGCGCTCCCAGGCGGCGGTGACCTCACGATGAGAGGCCTCGGGCAGTACCTCGATGACACGGGCTCCGAACGCTGCACGCAGGAGAGCGCCATGGGTTGCGACTTCTGCTCCCGTCGCCAAGATAACCATCACGGAGCCGCCTGAGCGAAGAACGGGTCCGACATCCAGCAGGGTATCGGTCAGCTCATCCCTGCCGACCAGGCAGTACACGGCCCTTGCCCGGTCCCCGGCGGCTGCTGCGGAAATCGGCGCCGGCGTCCCACTCGATGCCTGCCGTCCCACCGGAGCAAGCACTTCCGTGTCCACTTTGCCAGGCAGGTTCGGGGGACCGGCACGACGTAGGAGAGCAGCGAGGGGAGCGACATAGTGATGAGCGGCCCATCGCAGCGTCTGCAAGAGGTCTTCGGTGAAGATCGGCACCTCCGCCGACAGCGCCTTGATCGGCTTCAGGGCCGAAGGCTCTCCAGGCTCCGCACCGACGACCCACCCGCGCACGACCCTTCGTCCCAGAGGTACACGTACGATGGATCCAACCGGCAATGGCCGATCGGTCGCGTAGCGAAACCCTTCGTCGACGGCGTATGTGGGAAGATCAGGAACGACTCGCGCAATGCGCAAAGTCAGCCTGCCTCCCTTGCCAGATCCTCGGCCAGGTCGGTCATCTCCCAAGGGAATCCTTCACGACCGAAGTGACCGTACGCAGATGTTGCCGTGTAGATCGGCCGGCGCAAACCGAACCGTTCGATGATCGCTTCGGGTCGAAAGTCGAAGCGTTCCCTGACGAGCTCGTCAAGAACGACCGGATCGATGTGTTCGGTACCGAACGTCTCCACTCGAATGGAGAACGGCCGGGCACGTCCGATCGCGTACGAGAGCTGTACCTCGCACTCCTCCGCCAGGCCGGCCGCCACGACGTTCTTCGCCGCATGTCTCGCCGCATACGCCGCAGAGCGATCGACCTTCGTGGGGTCCTTCCCGGAAAAGCAACCACCCCCGTGGCGGGCGGCGCCTCCGTACGTGTCGACGATGATCTTGCGCCCGGTGAGGCCGGTATCGGCTTCGGGTCCCCCCACTTCGAATCTCCCCGAAGGGTTGACGAGCAACTCGAACTCTCCGTCGATCAGCGCAGGATCCAGTGCAGGTCCAACGACCACCTCCGCGAGCTCATCCTTCAGCCGCTCTTGGGAAAACCCCGGCTTGTGCTGGGTCGAGATCAGCACCCGGTGCACCGCGACGGGTGTACGACCCTCATACTCGACGGTCACCTGGGTTTTCCCGTCCGGACCGAGATAGTCGAGCGTCCCATCTTTGCGGACCGCTGCGAGTCGCTCTGCAAGCCGATGCGCGTACTCGATCGGGGCGGGCATGAGTTCCGGGGTCTCCTTGACCGCGTATCCGAACATGATCCCCTGGTCCCCGGCACCGAGACGGTCCATCGGGTCGGTGGATCCGTTCCTCCACTCGAGTGAGACATCGACTCCCCCGGCGATGTCAGGGCTCTGCACACCGATCAGATTGTCGATCTGGCACGTCTGTGCCGAGAATACCGCTGCGGAATTGTCGTATCCCGAAGCTGCGATTGCACCACGGGTTGTCCTGTCGACATCGATCTGGGCGTTACTGCCGATCTCGCCGGCAACGAGAACCCGGCCCCGGGTTACGAGCGTCTCACATGCGACGCGTCCCGCAGGGTCCTGCCTGATCACCTCATCGAGGATCGAGTCGGAGATGCGATCGGCGACCTTGTCGGGATGCCCTTCGGTGACGGATTCGGATGTAAAGAACCAGGTACGCATCGCCGGGAGTATACGGCATCGGCATCACTGGAGCCTGCCGAGTGGTGCCGATGCGTGGATCGGCGGTCTTGCTCGCTTCGGTACCGGGCACCGAATGCCGGGGACTTCACATCGTCACCCGCCGGGCCGAAGACCGCAGGGCGAACGTTGTGGCTCCTCGTGTCCATGATCCAGCCGCCCCGAGCAGGGAGCCGACCAGCCGACTCCCCACGTGCAAAGAATCTCGAGCGCGTTCGTGCGGCCAGGCTATCGGCGTAGGAGCGGTTTCGCTCTCTCCACGATGACGTCCCAAAGACGGACGGCGACCTCTTGCTTCGACATGAGCGGCCACGTGTCGATGGCGCCATCGGGATCGAGAATGCTCACCTGGTTCGTCTCGGTTCCGAATCCGGACCCTTGTGCGCTCACGTCGTTGGCAACGATGAAGTCTGCACCTTTGTCGCGGGCTTTCTCGATCGCTGCATCGACCGGACCCGTCTCGGCGGCAAATCCTACGAGGAACGGCCGAGTCTCGAGCGCCGCGACGGCAGCAAGAATGTCGGGAGTCTTCGTCAACTCCAGCATCGGCGGGCCTTCCTTCCGCCGGAGCTTGCGATCGGAGATCTGGGCCGGTTTGAAGTCTGCAACGGCGGCCGCCATCACGACCGCATCGACACGCGAAGCACGTTCCAGGACCGCTTCGGCCATCTCGTCCGCGGTCTCGACCGTGACACGATCTACCCCCGGGGGTGTCTCGAGGGCCGACGTGCTGATCAACGTGACCCGTGCGCCTCTGCGGGCCGCCTCGGCGGCGATGGCATGGCCCATCTTCCCGGTCGATCGGTTGCCGAGGAACCGAACAGGATCTATGGGCTCACGGGTACCCCCGGCCGTCACGAGTACGTCCCATCCTGCAAGCTCGGGATTCAGCATGGCCGAAAGGGCGGTGACGATCTCCTCGGGTTCGACCATTCTTCCCGGCCCCGAGTCCCCGCCGGCAAGCGCTCCGGACGCCGGACCCACGAAACGATACCCATCGGTCATCAACGTGGACACGTTTCTTCGTGTTGCGGCGTTTTCCCACATCTCGGTGTGCATCGCGGGAGCGAAGAGCACCGGGGAGCGCGTTGCCAGAAGCGTCGCCGACAGCAGGTCGTCTCCCAGTCCCGCGGCCGCCTTGGCGATCGTCGTGGCGGTTGCGGGCGCAACCACGACACCTTCCGCCCAGTGCGCGAGTTCGGTGTGCGGGCTCACTCGACCGAAGAGATCGGTAAGGACACGGTGGCCGGTCACCGCCGAGAAGCTCTGCGCCCCGACGAAGCGCTGGGCCGCCTCGGTCATGACCACCTGAACGTCCGCACCCTCCTCGCCGAGTCGGCGAGCCAGGTACACGGCCTTGTACGCGGCGATACCTCCGGTGACTCCGAGCAGGATACGCCGCTGCATGGGCGGCTAGTCCTCTGCGTGAGCGACGACGAGCTTGCCCTGAACGATCTCTTCGAACGCGATCGTCAGCGCCTTGTGGCTCAACGTGTGAACCTGTGGCGGAACGTAGTGCCCGATTCCTTCGCCCAGCTGGTTGAAATAGGCGTTGATCTGGCGGGCGCGACGCGAAGCAAGCACGACGAGATCGAACCGACCTCCCGCCACTTCCAGGAGATCTTCGACCGGTGGTTGCATCATGATGAATCTGCTCTCGTGGGGGATTCGGCAAGTATACGCAGGATTTGGGCGACCGTGTCCTCAACATCCCTGTTGACGACGACATGATCGAACGTGTCCCTGGCATTGCGCAGCTGCCATGCCGCGATTTCGAGGCGTCGCTCGATCTGCTCCGGGTCGGTGTCCCCCCTCCCCCGAAGTCTCTGCTCGAGGGCCTCCATCGACGGAGGGGCCACAAACACCGTGATCGCTTCGGGGAACACTGCTTTGACCTGCGCTGCACCGTCGACCTCGATGTCCAACAAGACGTCGTTGCCGGACGCCAGCTGCTCCAGAACAGGATCTTTCGGGGTTCCGTACCGATACCCGGCGTACTCGGCCCATTCGAGGAGTTGGCCCGAGGACCGCAGATCGGCAAACGTCTCCGGCGTGACGAACCGGTAGTCCACCCCGTCCACCTCTCCGGGTCGGCGCCTCCTCGTCGTGACCGAAACGGAGAAGAAGAAGGGGTGCCGCTCGTGGAGTGCGGCCACCACCGTCGACTTGCCGACACCCGAAGGACCCGAAACGACGATGAGTCGCCCACGCTCGGTGCTCACGAGGACTCGCGTTCGCGCCGCCGCGCGCCAGTCGCGTATTCGCGGATCTCGTATTCACGGATCTCGTATCGTGTACTTCGTACTTCGTACCGCGACAGGGCATCGATACGAGACCGTGGGGCGGGCATCACGGCTCCTGCCGAAGACGAACACCGGAACGACCTGGCGGCCGGAGGCCGGGTTCCTGGGCACGGTCGTCGAGGTGCGTGCCATGCATTGCTCGGCGGGCTCCAGGAGTCTGCCGGGTGATGTCGGTGCGTGCATCGGCGGCCGTGCGTGTCGCTCGCAAGGACACAGGACGAAGGCGCACCCATCGTGGTGCTTCGAGGGCTGAGGACGTCGCGAGCGTCGATGCACGGTCGTCGAGGTGCGTGCCATGCATTGCTCGGCGGGCTCCTAAGAAAACGTGTCGAGGAGGGCGGCACGCTGGCGTCCACCGAGGCCACGCAGCCTCCTGCTCTCAGCGATGCCGTGTGTTTCCATGAGCCGCTTCGCCTTGACCTTGCCGGTGCCCGGCAACGAGCACAGCACGGCGGTGACCTTCATGCCTGCGACGATCGGATCTTCATCTGCGCGCTCCAACAGTTCGGCGAACGTGACCGAGCCGATTTTCAGGAGTTGCTTGAGTTCCGCGCGAACCCTGCGCGCCTCGGCGGCTTTTGCGAGAGCAGCCGCTCGCTGCTCATTGGTAAGTGAGGGAGGTGCCATGAGTCCGCACTCTACCAAGCCTCAGATCGACGCGAGTATTCGACGCGCGGCCAGCACGGGCTCGGCGGCACGGATGATCGGACGACCGACCACCAGGACATCGGCTCCGTGCCGCATCGCTTCGCGAGGGGTGGCAATCCTTGCCTGATCGTCCTTGTCGGCTCCGGCCTCTCGAATCCCGGGAGTGACCTTCACCAGATCGGGTGCCACCGTGGCAACGATGCCGAGTTCTCTCGGCGAGCAGACCACACCTTCACATCCGCTCTCCGCGGCAAGACGGGCCATGCGGGAGACGAGGCGTCCAGGAGACGCTGCGATGCCGACACCGTGCAAAGCCTCCTCGTCGAGACTCGTGAGCACCGTCACGGCGAGGACACCGGCGTCTCTGCCGCCCGCTCCGTCGGTGAGACCTTCCACGGCTGCTTCCATCATCGCCCTTCCTCCGGAAGCGTGCACACTGATCCAACGGGCTCCGAGCGCTCCGAGCTGCCTTGCCGCGCGGCGAACGGTGGCCGGAATGTCGTGCAGCTTCGCGTCGGCAAAGACCGGGACTCCGTTCGCTCCGAGCATGGCGATCGTCGCAGGCCCGGGGCCACTCAGCAGCTCCAGGCCCACCTTGAAACCTCCCACTTCGCCTTCGAGCATGTGTGCCAGCCGCACCGCCTGAGCGGCAGTCGCCACGTCGAGCGCCACAATCAGCGGGTTTACCACGGTTTCACTCCTCCAATCAGTTCTCTCAACGTCGCGAACTGCAACTCCTTGGCGAGGCCGAGCACCTCACGAAGAATCCTGCTTCCAGCTCTCGGCTCCATGAAGTGCACCGAGCCGATACCGACTGCCGACGCTCCGGCCAAGAGATACTCGATCACGTCTTCCCCACTCCGCACCCCGCCGCAGCCGACGATCGGTGCGTCGGGTATCTCCCGGTGAACTTCGAGCACGCAGGCGAGCGAAATCGGTTTCAGCGGGGGCCCCGAGTAGCCACCGATCAACCCTGTGAGGATCGGCCGTCGGGTTCGCACGTCGATACCTGCCCCCCTGACCGTATTCGTCAGAGTGAGAAAGTCTGCCCCCGCCTCCATGACGGCGCCGGCAACCGCAACGATATCTCCAGCATTGGGAGACAGCTTCGCTCCGATGGGAATGTCCACCGCCGACCGAACCTCCGCGACGACTTCGCCCGATTTCGCCGGGTCGAGTGCGATGATTCCCCGCCCTTCGAGGTTCGGGCAGGAAAGATTGACCTCGACCGCTCCAACGCCCGCACGAGCCATCTCGCTTGCGACGAGCGCGAACTCTCCCGGTGTCTGTCCGACCGCAGAGCCCCACACGGGAATCGGCACCGTTTCGATCTCGGCTGCCATGGACAGGACCCAGGCCTCGATACCAGGGTTCTGGATGCCGATTCCGTTGAGCATCCCTGTCCCCACAGACCCCACACGTGGTGCCGGACGCCCGGGCCACGGCTCGGCACTCACCGACTTGGCGACCGCGGCACCGTACGCCTGTAGCTCGGCCACCGCGGCGAAGTCGACGACTGCTCCGAACGTTCCTGCCGCCGCAACCAACGGTGTGTCGAGAAGTACAGGTCCCAACCTGGTTCTCGTATCGACCGGTGAAGTCATCACTCCGACCGGTAGGTCACGTCGCCGTTGTGCACCGTTGCCATCACACGCCCCGTCAGGGTTCGTCCCAGGAACGGGGAGTTGCCCGAACGCGAAACGAATCGGCGCGGCGTCCATCGGACATCGGGAGCGAAGACGACGATGTTGGCCGGCACACCGGGCTCCAACCACCGGCCGTGCTCACCGAGACCGGCGATCGTGGCCGGTGCAAGCGACATCCTCTCGAACAGCGTGACCGGATCCGGTGCCACGAATGTCTGCACGACCGCCGCAGCCGTCTCGAGCCCGATCACGCCACGTGGCGCTTCTTCGAACGGGACGTCCTTCTCGGCTGCCGCATGTGGAGCATGATCGGTGGCCACCGCGTCGATCGTACCGTCCCGCAGGGCCTCGGCGACCGCGGCCACGTCTTGCGCGCTGCGAAGCGGCGGGTACATCTTGTACGCAGAGTCCATCTGTTCGATCTCGGTGTGATCCAGGGCCAGATGGTGCGGAGTAGCCTCCGCTGTCACCGGCAGGCCCCGACGTTTTGCCGTACGCACCAGCTCCACCGTGCCGGCCGTGGAAACGTGCTGCACGTGGTACCTGACGCCGGTGAGCTCGGCGAGTGCGAGGTCCCTGGCAACGATGGTCTCCTCTGCGAGAGAAGGGATGCCTTGCATACCAAGTCTCGAAGAGACCGCGCCCTCGTGCATGTGGGCGTTGCGAGTCAGCCCGGGATCCTCGGCGTGTTGGGCAACCGTCCCACCGAGGTCGGAGATGTACTCCATGGCATGACGCAGGAGTCCCGCATCCTGCACGGTATTCCCATCGTCGGAGAACAGACGCACACCGGCTTTCCACAGTTCGTCGAGATGCGCGAGGTGTTCCCCGTTGCGCCCGAGCGTGATCGCCCCGGCAGGGATCACCTCCACGAGGCCGACTTCCCTCCCCCGTTCCTGGATATAGCGAGCGAGGTGTCCTGCATCGGTTGCGGGTTCGGTGTTCGCCATCGCCACGACGGCCGTGAATCCGCCGGCGGCTGCCGCCCTGGATCCACTCTCGATGTCTTCCTTCCACTCCTGGCCGGGCTCCCGCAAGTGCACGTGAAGGTCGACGAAACCTGGTCCGACGAGCATCCCGTCGCAATCGATGACCTTCTCCGCCCGCAGGTGCCCGCCGACCTCCACCACTCGTCCTTCACGGATGAGTACATCCGCCGCCGCCGGCCCGCCCGGGCCGAGAACGATGCCTCTCTGCAATACGAGTTCACGCATCGGCAACCTCCCCTCCGAGGAGTCGGAACAGAACCGCCATTCGGACCGCAATTCCATTGGCCACCTGAGATTCCACGAGCGACCGTTCATGATCGGCGACCTCTGGAGCGATCTCCACCCCGCGATTCATCGGCCCGGGGTGCATCACGACGGCATGGTCCGGCATCCTCGCGAAGCGCTCCCTGGTCATGCCGAATCTGCTGACGTACTCGGGCAGGGAGGGAAGAACGGAAGCTCCACCTCGCTCGGTTTGGATTCTCAGCAGATACACGACATCACGATCGAGGACCTCGTCGATGCCCTCCGCGGTCACGACCGGCCAACCCGTGAGGTCCACGGGGAGCAGTGTGCTCGGCCCCACGAGCGTCACCTCGGCGCCAAGTGTCGAGAACGCAGAGATGTCGGATCGGGCAACGCGAGAGTGTCTGATGTCTCCGACGATGGCGATCCGGAGTCCACCGAGCGTTCCGAAGTGCCGGCGGATGGTGAGCGCGTCGAGTAGGGCCTGCGTCGGATGCTGATGCGCACCGTCTCCGCCGTTGAGGACGGGCAGACCGGTCCAGTCCGCGATCCGCCATGGAGCCCCCGTTGCTTTGTGCCGCACGACCAGCGCCTCCGCTCCCATCGCCTTGATGGTCAACGCCGTGTCTTTGAGGCTCTCACCCTTCGAGAGAGAGGAGGTGCCTGGAGAGAAACTCATCGTGTCGGCCGAGAGCGCCTTCGCTGCCCGCTCAAACGACATACGGGTTCGCGTGGAAGGCTCGAAGAACAGCATCGCGACCGTCCTGCCGCGCAGCGCCGGCACCTTGGGAATCGGTCTCGACAGCACCTCCACGAACTCATCGGAGAGGTCGAGGAGGCCGTCGAGTTCCTCCCGGGAAAGTGTGTCGGTGGTGAGAAAGTGTTTCATCGAACACCGTCGATCCACACGCCGTCCTCACCGTCGATCTCACTCAACCGTACCGTGACGCGCTCATCCTCCGAGGTCGGAACATTCTTGCCCACATAGTCTGCTCGTATGGGAATCTGACGGTGACCCCGGTCGATCAACGCCGCGAGTTGTATCGCGGCGGGACGGCCCAGGTCCGTCAGGGCGTCGAGCGCAGCCCTGATGGTACGACCCGTGTACAGGACGTCGTCGACGAGCACCACCGTTCGCCCACTGATATCGAGCGGCATCGCAGTCCGAGATAGAGATGCCCTCGGACGCGCGGCAAGATCGTCGCGGTAGAGGCCGATTCCAAGTGTACCCACGGGAACTGCAACGCCTTCGATCCCTTCGATGATCGATGCCAACCGCGTGGCGAGTGGGACTCCCCGGGTGTGAATCCCGACCAGAACCAGTGAGGCGGGCCCCTTGTTGCGTTCGAGGATCTCATGCGCAATCCGTTGCACGACGCGGGCGACGTCCGCGCCGTCCATCACCAAGGGCATCGTGCGGCCTTCCACATGAAAAACGCCGCCTCTCGGGCGGCCGACATCGGTATGTTCATGCTGTCTCCTTCCCGGCCTCACAGGACCGGCGTTAAAGGACTGTCGATGCAATGTAGCAGTGTCCGGTGACCAGTTGCCAGTACCCGAAGGCCGGGGCCCACCGGCATGTCGGGTGACCGCAGACTCAGCGTTCCGTTCGCGAAAGACGTCCGAGGATTCCGTTCACGAAGGCGCTGCTCTTCTCCGTCGAGTATTTCTTGGCGAGCAGGACGGCCTCGGAGATGATGACGCCAACCGGTATCTCCGGTTCGAAACGGAGTTCATAGAGTGCAAGCCGAAGGACGGCCCTATCGACAGGAGCCATTCGAGCCACTCGCCAGCGCCGGGATACCGCGTCCAGCGACTCGTCCAGTTCCGCCTGGTGACTGAGAACGCCCTCGACCAGACGGGCGGTCCTCGCAGGCATCGACGACGGGCCTTCACCGCGTAGGTCCAACTCGTACAGCGCCTGTATCGCCAGCTCGCGCGCTTCGGTACTCACACGCGTGTGATGTAGGTGCCGGTGCGGGTATCCACTTTGATGTGGTCGCCCTCTTCCACGAACAGAGGGACATGCACGACAAGCCCTGTCGAGACGGTGACCGGCTTCGTGGCCCCCGAGACCCGGTCACCTTTGACGCCGGGCTCTGCTTCAACGACCTCCATCTCGACCGATGCCGGCAGCTCGACGGCGATGGGCACTTCGCGATACATCGGCAGGATCGCCGTCAGACCATCGACCAGAAACGATGCCGCGTCCCCCACTTGCTCTTCGTTCAGTGCGAACTGGGCGTACGTTTCGAGATCCATGAAGTGATAACCGAGGTCGTCACGGTAGAGAAACTGATGCTCGCGGCGATCGATCACCGCCTGTTGGACGTTCTCGCCGGCCCGAAACGTACGGTCGATCACCGCACCGCTGTCCAGGTTCTTCAGCTTCATCCGTACGAACGCCTTGCCCTTTCCCGGTTTGACATGCTGGTATTCCACGACGCTGAACAGTCCCTCCGGAAGATCCAAGGCCATCCCCGGACGCGCGTCATTGGTTGAGATCATGCCGACTCCATGTGGTAACTCACCTGAGTGTATCCGACAACACCGAGGACACGGCCGCATCGTCGACCGCGACGATCTCTGGTTCGCCGATCGCTCGCAGCAGGACCATGCGGATCAGCGATCCGTCTCGCTTCTTGTCTTTTCTCAGCATGTGCATCACCTTTGCGAGATCCGCCCTGCAGGTCGTCGGCAACTCCAGGCTCTCCAGCAGCGCGAGCTGCCGGTCCGCCTGGCCGAACCCCAGCACCGACTCGGCGATGTGTGCGGCAGCCGCCATACCGATCGAGACCGACTCGCCGTGCGAGAGACCCACAACCCGTTCGACGGCATGGCCGACGGTGTGGCCGTAGTTGAGCACCGTTCGCAAGCCCGTTTCACGCAGATCCTCGGTCACGATCTTGGCCTTGACACGGATCGCCGCCGGCACGATCTTCTCGAGAGATGCCTGCAACCCATGCTCCTCGAGTTCGACCACCAGGTCTTCGTCCCCGATCATTCCGGCTTTCGCGATCTCCGCCATCCCCTCACGAACCAGACGACGAGGAAGGCCACGCAGCACATCGAGGTCCACGAGGATCCTGCTCGGTTCCCAGAAGGTTCCGACCTGATTCTTTGCCTCGAGGTTCACCGCGGTCTTCCCGCCGATTGCCGCGTCGACTGCCGCAAGGAGTGTTGTGGGCACAGAGACGACTTCGATCCCGCGCAGATACGTCGATGCCACGAAACCCCCGACGTCGCAGACCGTCCCACCGCCGACCACAACGATCGTTCCCTGGCGATCCAATCCGATATCGTCGAGCCACCGATATGTGGCGGCCGCCACGGCAAGGGTCTTGGCCCGTTCCCCGTCAGGGAACACGCGAACGGGAGCTTCCAGATGCTTGGCCACACGTTCGGCCACGTCCCGCGCTCCGGGCTGGGTGAAGATCACGGCACCGGAGCGGTCGGAGCGTGATGGAAGCGGGGAAGCGAGAAGGTCACTCCCGACGAACACCTGGCTGCCGGCGGCCATCAGCCTCTCCATGCGGTCACCACTTCTTCCACGACGTCCTCTGTCGACAGGCCATCCGTCTGCACGATGTGATGCGCTGCCGCCCTGTAAATCTCGTGGCGCTCACGGTATATGTCCTGCAGGGCGCGCTTCTCGAGGATCGGCCGCCGTGGGCCTTCGACGAGCCGGCTCGCGAGCGTATCGGGCGGTGCTTTCAACCAGACCACCGTTCCCGAGGTCCGCATCAGATCCACCGCGGCCGCCGACGTGATCGCTCCGCCTCCCGTCGCGACGACGGCAGGAGCCGGACGGGCCGCGACCTCGGCCACCAACAACGCTTCCCTCTCGCGAAAGCCCGACTCTCCGACCGATGCCCACTGGGATACGATCGAACCCCAACGCTGCTCGTGCAAGACATCCATGTCCACGAATTCCAGACCGAGGCGCTCTGCCACTTCTGCACCGATCGTGCTCTTGCCGGATCCCATCATCCCGATGAGCCAGAGCATCAGAACTCCGTGAGCCGGCGACGGTACGCGTTCGCGGCGGCTTGCATGTCTGCCACCGTCGCTCCTCCGAACGCTCGCTGCGCCTCCTGGGCCAGGATGATCGCCACCATCTGCTCTGCAACGACCGCTGCGGCAGGCACGGCGCAGACGTCGGAACGCTCCCGCAGTGCAGGGACCGTCTGCCCCGTGGCCACATCGACACTGGCGAGCGGCTGCATCAGGGTGGGGAGCGGCTTCATCGCCGCCCGCACGCGGATCGGCTGGCCGTTGCTCGTCCCTCCTTCGACTCCGCCTGCGCGATTGGTGGCCCGTCCGTAGCCCGGGATGATCTCGTCGTGCGCATCCGACCCCCGCACACTCGCCTGCTCGTAGGCGTCTCCCACCTCCACACCCTTGATTGCGGGAATCGACAGGATCGCCTGGGCGAGAAGTCCGTCGAGGCGCCGATCCCACTGCGTGTAGCTTCCGAGGCCGGCAGGAACGTCGTACGCGAGAACCTCGATGATCCCACCCAACGTGTCGCGATCGGCCTTGGCGGAGTCGATGGCCTCCATCATCGACTCGGCCGCCGTCGTGTCGAGCACGCGTACGGGAGATGCATCGAGCCGGTCGCGATCCTCCGGCTGCGGTGCGGCGCCCTTCGGTGCCTCGACGCC
>JAADGS010000054.1 GCA_013152275.1 Actinomycetota bacterium
AGGGGAAGGAAGAAGCGGCGCTAGAAGTCGAACGGCGTGTCGGTGAAGAACTCCGATACCGGCTTCTCGGCGGGCTCCTCGACACGGGGCCGGATGCCGAGCCGTTCGCGTAGCACCTCGTAGCCTCCGGCCTCGAGCTCGTCGGCCAGCTCACGGCCACCGGACTCGACGATCCGCCCGGCCATCAGCACGTGGATCCGGTCCGGTGTCATGTACTCGAGGATCCGTGAGTAGTGGGTGATCAGCAGCACCGCCATGTCGGGACCGCGCATCTCCTCGACCGCAGCCGCGACTTCGCGCACCGCGTCGATGTCGAGACCCGAGTCGATCTCGTCGAGGATGGCAACGTGCGGGTGCAGCATCGCCATCTGGAAGATCTCCGAGCGCTTCTTCTCCCCACCCGACAGCCCGACGTTCACCGGACGGTCGAGAAACTGCGTCACCCCGTACTTCTCGGCGGTCTCCTCGATGATGCCGCTGCTCTCCTCGAAGTTCAGGCCGTGTTCGTCGCCCACCTCGAGCAGCAGCTCCCGTAGTCGGACACCGGGCACCTCGACCGGATCCTGAAAGGCCTGAAGCAGGCCCAGCTTGGCCCGTTCGTCGACCGGCTTGTCGAGCAGCTCGACACCGTCGAGTGTCGCCGAGCCCTCGACCTCGTAGCCTTCCTTGCCCGTGAGGACATGACTCAGCGTCGACTTGCCGGAACCGTTCGGTCCCATGATCACGTGCAGCTCCCCGTAGGGAACCTCGAGGTCGATACCCTCGAGAATCTGCTTCTCGTCGATCGATGCCCGCACCCCGTCGACCTTCAAGCTGCTCACGATGTCTCCCCCACTCTCACCAGCACGCTGCCGTCTTCGACCTTCGTCTCGAAGACCGGAACCGGCACCGTCGCCGGGAGCGAGTGCGGAACCCCGGTTTCGAGACTGAACTCGGAACCGTGGCGGGGACATTCGACGTCGTGGTCGAATACCTCACCCTCGGACAGGGACGCCTGCGCGTGGCTGCACCGGTCACCGATGGCATAGACATCGTCACCGATGCGGAACACGGCGATGATGTCGGACCCGATCTCGACGCGCACGCCCTGCCCTTGCGACAGGCCGTCCAATGCGCCGATGTTCACCCAGTCCCCCATCACACCCGTCCTTCCTGCTGGGCGGTGACGAACCGCCGGTTGACCGCTACACGTGCCGGCACGGCGAGTTCGGGTTGTGGCAGCCGTTCGAACGCCTCTTCGAAGAAGCCGCGGATGAGCAGACGCGACGCACGTTCGCGACTCAACCCGCGGCTCATCAGGTAGTAGAGCGGCTCCTCGTCGAGTGGCCCGACCGTCGAGCCGTGGCCACAGATCACGTCGTCGCACAGGATCTCGAGGTTCGGCACCGAGTTCGCCCGTGCCCCCTCGGACAGCACGAGGTTGCGGTTCGTCTCGAACGCGCTCGTCTTCGCGGCGTCGTTCTCGATCCTGACCAACCCGGTGAACACCGATTCGGCGGTGTCCTGGACGGCCCCCTTGAGGAACACATCCGACGAGGTGCTCACGCCGACATGGTGCATGAGCAGGCGATAGTCGAGGATCTGGTGATGCTCACCGTAGAAGGCTCCGACGAGGTCGGTGTGTGCCCCTTCCCCGGTGAGTTCGAAGTCGAGGTCGAGACGTCCCAACGAGCCGCCGAGGCCGACCTCGCCGAGCTTGGCCGTCGTGTCGCGACCCATGGCGACCCGCTCGTGGATGATCGATCGCGTCTCGTTGCCGAAGCGCTGGTAGGTGGAGAGTTTCAGGCGTCCTGCGTCGCGGACGAACGCTTCGATCTGCGGGTTGACGACCATGCGCTCACCGTCGGGTGAGCGGAAGCCGATCACGATCGAGGCCTCTGCGTCGCACTCCACGACGATCGTGATGTGCGGGAATGAGACCGCCCCTCCCCGGGTGGCCTGAACGTCGACGTAGAACGGGCGCTCGATGACGCGCCCGGCGGGCACGTACAGGAAGACGCCGTCGCGCACGAACGCGTGGTGCGCGGCCGAGAAGATGTCGGCGCCGACGTCGACACCGGTGCCGAACACGTCACGCAGCTCGTTCGTCCCGTCATCGGTCCCCGCGACCAGCGAGGTGAAGATGGCGTCGTCGCAGTGGCCGGCCGTTGCGTACCCGTCGAGGATCATGGCGTGTCCCGCGAGATCACCGAGGGCCGCCGCGACCTCATCCGGTTCGCTCATCGGGGTCCCCCGCTCGGCCAGGCCGAAATCGGCCAGGGCAAAGTCGAGATCCACGTAGCGCCACGCCTCTTCCTTCGACGTGGGCATCGTCAGCTTCTCGAACTGCTCGAATCCACGGGATCGGTGCTCTCGAACCCAGTCGGGAGCGGTCGCGTCGAGTCGGTCGACGGTGTCTTGGTCAAGTAGCTGCATCGGCTCCTCTCGAAGAGACATCCTATTACCACTGCGGAGACAGGTGAAACTACCGGGGCGGATGATCCAGGAGATCCCCGACCCGGGTGAACACGTCGTCGAGCATCGCCTCGGTGAGCCGCCCGGTGAACGTGTTCTGCTGACTCGGGTGGTAGCTCGCAACGACGGTAACCCCGGATCCGACATCGACCTGCACGCCGTGGCCGAATCGGGGCCGAGGCCTGGGGATCGGCGCCCCGCGCCCGGCGTAGATTCGCAGCACCTGGGCGAATGCCATCCCACCGAGAGCGACAACGACCTCGAGGTGCTCGAGCATGTCGATCTCGGCCTCCAGCCACGGGCGGCAGGCTTCCCGCTCCTCGGCCGTGGGCTTGTTGGCCGGGGGGGCGCAGCGCACGATCGCACTCACGAACGCGTCGGTGAGCGAGAGGCCGTCGTGGCGGTCCGTCGACGCCGGCCGGTTGGCGAATCCTGCGCGATGCAGTGCCCGGTACAGCCAATCTCCCGATCGGTCTCCGGTAAACATGCGGCCCGTTCGATTCGCACCGTGCGCCGCCGGGGCGAGGCCGACGATCAGCAGCCGGGCGCCGGGGTCTCCGAACCCGGGAACGGGCCTCCCCCAGTACTCCTCGTCACGGAACGCCGCCCGCTTCTCGGCGGCGACCCGTTCACGCCATTCGACGAGCCGAGCACAGCGTCGGCATTCGGTGATCTCCGCCTCGAGGGTCTCCAGCGCATCCATTGCCGGCAAGGGTAGGGGGTGGCTCCGGCTCCGCCACCTCGGGAACACCCCCATCGCCTCGAAGACTCGGCACTTCCCCCTGAGACCGCCGGAACACCCCCATCGACCTCGGCTCGTTCCTCACCTCGGCCACTTCCCCCTGAGGGGGAAGCAAAGAGAAGAACGACCCCACTTCTTGCTTCCCCTGGCAGGGGAAGGGGGCGCCCTCATCGATCGTCGGCGGCCAGCAGATGGCTCCGCCCGAACGTCCACGGCCGCTCGGGGGTGGTAAGGAGGAGCTGATAGACGGATATGCCGGCCATCTCGAAGCCGATGGCCGAACCGGCCATGTAGACGCGCCAGATCCGGTAGGTGGTCTCGTCGGCCGCCTCCACAGCGGCCTCACGGTTGGCCTCGAGATTGTGGATCCAGTGTCGCAGGGTGAGGGCGTAGGACGTGCGCAGCGACTCGGCGTCGCGAAGCTCGAACCCGGCACCCTCGGCCTCGGCGATGACGTCGTCCACCGTGACCAGCTCACTGTCCGGGAAGACATAGGTGTCGATGAAGCTGGGCTTGGCCCTGCGGCGCCGCCGGCGATCTCGGGTCACGATGCCATGGTTCAGCAACGCCCCACCCGGTTTGAGCATGTCCCGGACCCTGGCGAAGTACGTGGCGAGTTGTTTCTTGCCGACATGCTCGAACATCCCGACCGACGCGATCGCGTCGAATCGTCCCTTGACGTCGCGATAGTCCAGGACCTCGAAGGTGACCCGATCGTCCACACCGGCTTCCTTGGCAGCCGCAGTCGCCAGATCGACCTGCGGCCGGGAGAGCGTCACCCCGAGAACGTCGACGCCGTAGTGCCGGGCGGCGTGGATCGCCAGGGTGCCCCAGCCGCACCCGATGTCGAGCAGGCGCTGCCCGGACCGAAGCTGCAGCTTGCGACAGATCAGGTCGATCTTGCGCCGCTGCGCGGTTTCGAGTGGCTCGTCGGGATCGAGGAACGCACCCGACGAGTACACCATCCCGGGATCGAGGAACTGGCGGAAGAAGTCGTTGCCGGTGTCGTAATGGGCGGTAACCGAGGCGTTGTCCCGCCTCTTGGAGTGCAGCCGCCCCTTTCGCTCCGGGCGGGTGTGTGCGCTGCGCCGGTTCTCCGCTGGGAGCCTGCGCAGGTACCGGAGCAGCCGGAACGAGGCGAGAGGCCGCCGGCGCGCCGACTCGAAGCGGGTCGCGAACCGCAGCACTTCGAGGATGTCGCCTTCGATGTCGATGTCGCCGTATATGTATGCCTCGCCTGCCGTCAGATCGCTGGGTGGCAGCAGCAGGGCACGCAGGGCTCCCGGATGGTTGAGCACGATGGTGGCCGCGGCATCTCTCGGTCCCCACACGTCCCCGTTCCAGGTCCGTATGGCGACGGTCGGCTCTCCGACCATCGCCGCCAGCCGTTCGTACACCAACCGTGAAGTGGCCAACGCGTCGCCCATCATGACTCCTTTCGCCGTCGATCTCGATCGCCGCCACCCCGTCGCACCGGTTCGTCCGGGAGATCCACGGTCGACCGTGCTGCGAGCAGCCCTCTCTCAACATATCCGAATTCGGGGACGCCGGAGCCTTCTTCTTGCATGTCCCATGGTCCCGAGTCGATCCGCCCGTCGGATTCGACGTCGGCGGAGGGAGCCCCTGCGAGCCGGCCTGCGGCGCCGATCAGCCCGGCGCACCCGGTCGGGTCGCGCAGCCAGGGGTGATGGTCGACACCGGCCAGCTCGATCAACCGCCGGTGTGGCCGCCCATCGGCCAGACGCCGGATGGCGTCGATCGGGGCGGTCGTGTCGTCGGTGCCATGAATGAACACGACCGGGAGGTCCTCGGGGAGCGCGTCGAGATCGAGGGTGATGTCGCGTCGGTACAGGACGTTCCACAGTGAGGTCGTCGACGACATGAAGTTGTGCTCGACGAGGTCGCGGGCCACCTCACGGGGCACGTCGCGCAGGAGCAGCGGGAGGATCGGTCCGAGGAGGCGTCGTGTTGCCACGCACACCGCGGCGGTGAGCACCATGTTGGTGAGGAACCAGCCTCTGAGCCTCCGCCGGCGCCAATGGGCCGCACCCTTGGGCCCTCCATAGGAGGGAAGACTGATGAGCACCAGCGCGGTGACGTCGCCCGGGTGCCTGGCGGCGTAGGCGAGTGCGAGGGCTGCACCGAGCGAATGGCCCACCAGCACCGACGGCGCCCGGGATGCCAACACCGGCTCCAGCGCCGCGAGGTGGGTCTCGAGTGTGTAGCGGATGAGGGGGCGGGGCGACCGCCCGAAGCCGAGAAGGTCGACCAGGCTCGAACCCGGCGGGAGATGAGCTTCGCCGCCGGCCGCGGTCCAGTACACCTGTGTGCCGCCAAGACCGTGGAGGAACACGAACGACCGGGGCCCGCTCGCCTTCCGATCACCGTTGCGCCCGACGGCATGCACGAACAGCTCGGCCGCGTTGCGGGAGCGCCTGCGTGTGCTCCGCGCCGACTCGGTTCGAGGCAGAGGGGCGAGCGACCCGACGCGGTTGCGTCGCAGGGTCGCCGGTGCGCGACGTCTGGCATCGATCATGCCGTCCGGGCCCCCGGCAGATACCCGAGCCGTCTGTCCATCGTCATCGCACGCCGCCTTCTCTCAACCCTGGGGGACGTTGGTGTTGTCGCCGGCATCATCACCCCGGGTCGGGTGACCCCGGACCCGTGGGAATCGGAGTGGACTGTGCTGGAAACACGTGTCATTGCGGTTGTAGGTGCTGAGGCGTGTCGAGCAGTTCGGCTCGGAACAGATCCTCTCGGCGGAGAATCGCCTCGGGGCTCGACCTCGGGGGCGAACCTTGCTGCCGGTCATGGCCGATTGGCTCATCGTTCTCAGATCTCCTGCGTGATGTTCTTGTACTTCGAATACCATCGTAAGCCTTCTAGTCGACTGGAATGTCAAGAGGGTACTGCCAGGCCGCGAAGCTCATGAACCACACGGCCGGAATCGTGACTCACAGAGCCGTCAGGCTCCGATCGGTCGGCAGAAACGAGTGCGGGGCCGGCGGACATGATCCGCCGGCCCCGCCGTGCCGAGGAGGGAGGGACCCGGCCGTCGATGGGCCGTATGGCCGGGATTCCTCGGCTTCAGTGAGAGCCTTGCGCCAGATGATGGTCGTCCATCTGGTGGCCCTCCATCTGGTGGCCTTCCATCTGATGCGCGTCCATCACACCGGTTTGCTTCCCGGGTGTCGAGGCTTGTGCTGCGATCACCCATGCGGCAAGGCCGACGACTCCTACAGCCACCAGCCAGGCGTTCCACGCTGCTGCTGCCAGCCCGGTGAATCCGAGCAGCCACGCCGCAACGAACAGCCAGGCTCCGTAGAGGACCTGGAGCCACCCGGTCCACTTGTCGGCCGGCCTGGTGAGCGCCCACCAGGCGGTCCCGGTTACGAGGACACCCAGCGTCCACGCGTTCCACGAGGAGCCGGTGTCGGAACTGGTTCCCAACGCCCAGGGAGCGACGAACAGCCAGATGCCGCCGAGGAGCAGGATCCAGTCCTGCCAACGCTTCTTCGAGGTCATGGTGCACCTCCTTTCCTGTTGCACTCGCTGTGCACCACCATCGTAAGCCTTCTAGTCGACTGGAATGTCAAGGGGGTAGAGAGAGGTTTCACAAAGAAATATCGAGGCCACCGCCCAAGCACCCCCTCAGGCCGTGCCGGGACACCTCCGGCACCCCCTCCGTCGGCTCCCAGAGCCTCGAGGACACCTCCCCTGAGGCCGTGCCACCCCCATCGCCTCGAAGACTCAGACCCCCTGAGGGGGAAGAAACGACGTGGCTCTGGGCTCACCCTGCGGGCGCTTCAGATCGATCGGTGCTCGGAAGGCGGAGCCCCTTGAGGAGCAGCGCGTTGGTGGCGACGATGAAGCTGGAACCGGACATGGACAGCGCCGCCCACTCGGGTCGCAGGACCCATCCGAGAGACGGCTCGAGAAGACCGGCGGCGATAGGCAGGGCGATGACGTTGTATCCGATGGCCCAGGCGAGGTTCTGGCGCATCTTGCGGACGGTGCCGCGTCCGATCCGAACGGCGACGGGGACGTCGAGGGGATCCGAGCGCATGAGAACCAGGTCGGCGGTCTCGATCGCCACGTCGGTGCCGGCACCGATCGCGATCCCGAGGTCTGCCTTCGCCAGCGCCGGTGCGTCGTTGACGCCGTCCCCGACCATGGCCACCTTCTTGCCCTGTGCCTGCAGTTCGGCGACCTTGTTGGCCTTGTCTTCGGGAAGGACTTCGGCGATGACCGTGTCGATACCGAGCTGGGAGGCGATCCGGTCTGCGGTCGCCTGGTTGTCGCCGGTCAACATGACCACCTCGATGTCGAGCGCGTGCAGGTCACGGACCGCCTGCGCGGACGTCTCTCTGGCGGCGTCGGCGATTCCGATGACCGCCACGGCTGTCCCGTCGACGGCGGCGAGAACGGCGGTGCGTCCACCGGCGGCGATCTCGGCTCGCCGCTCGGCCAGGTTGCCCAACTGCACGGCTTCACGCTCCATCAGGCGGCTGTTGCCGACGACGACCCTCCGACCCTCGACGGTGGCGATGGCACCGTGCCCGGGGACGTTCTCGAACGCCTCGGCTCTCGCCGGTTCGACACCCCGGCCGTTTGCGTAACGGACGACGGCTTCGGCGAGCGGATGCTCGGACTCCTTCTCCACTGCGGCGACGAGACGCAGCACGCCGTCGGGGTCTCCGTCCGTGACGAAGTCGGTGATCTCCGGTTCGCCCTTGGTGAGCGTGCCGGTCTTGTCCATCACGACGGTGTCGATGCGGGCGGAGGTCTCCAGCGCGGTGGCGTTCTTGAACAGGACGCCGTGGCCGGCGCCGAGCCCGGTCCCGACCATCACTGCGGTCGGCGTGGCCAGCCCCAGGGCGTCGGGGCAGGTGATCACGACGACGGTGATCGCGAACAGCAGTGCCGTCGTGAACGCCGCGCCGGCCAGGCTCCAGCCGATCAGCGTGAGCGCGCCGCCGATGAGGGCCACGAATACCAGCCAGAACGCGGCCCGGTCGGCGAGCCGCTGACCGGGCGCCTTCGAGTTCTGCGCCTCCTGGACGAGCTTGACGATCTGGGCGAGGGCGGTTTCGGATCCGACCCTGGTAGCTCGCACCCGGAGGGTCCCATTGGTGTTGATGGTGGCTCCGACGACGTCACTCCCCACCTCTTTGTGGACGGGGAGGCTCTCGCCGGTCACCATCGACTCGTCGACGTCGGACTCGCCATCCTCGACGACGCCGTCGACGGGGATCCGGGCGCCGGGACGCACCAGCAGAAGGTCGCCGACGACGATCTCCGACGTGGGAACCTCGAGTTCCTCACCGTCGCGAAGCACTACCGCCATGGCAGGGGCCAGGTTCATCAGCGTTCGGATCGCGTCGTTGGCCCCTCCCCTGGCTCGCATCTCGAACCAGTGGCCCAGCAGCACGAACACCGCCAGCATCACTGCCGCCTCGTAGAACACCTCGCCGCCGCCGGTGAGAGTGACCACCAGCGAGTAGAGCCATCCGGCGCCGATACCGACCGACACCAACACCATCATGTCCAGCGTGCGGCGGCGCAGCGCAGCGATGGCGCCTTCGAAGAAGATCCATGCCGACCAGAAGATCACCGGCAGGCTGAGCAGCAGCTCGAACACGTCGTTGCGCAACCCGAACGGGGTCCCGACGTTGAAGCCGAGCACGTCGCGGCCCAGCGAGGACCACAAGACGATCGGGATGGAGAAGATCAGCGCCACCAGGAATCGGTTGCGCATGTCCCGGACCATCACATCCATCGACATCTCGCCGTGGCTGCCGTGGCCCATGACTGCGTGCGGGGACCGATCCTCGTCGGATTCGGCCTCCGGAGGCTCGACGTAGCAGACGTGTTCGGGGACCGATTCGCCGGCGCAGTGATAGCCGCATTCGATCACCCGCTCTCGCAGCTCGTCGGCGCCCGTAACCGTCGGGTCGAAGGTCACCGTCGCCGTCTGGGACACCGGGTTGGCGTCCACCGAGAGCACACCGGGCAACCTGGCCAAGTGGGACTCCACTTTGTTTTTCTCGGAGGCGAACTGCATCCCCCCGACCTGAAGCGTCACCGTCTCGTGACCAGATGAAGTGTGTGTCGTCGTCATGCGAGTCCCTCCTCGCCGGTCGGTTCCTCGGCCCCCTTGAATCCTACGGCAGCGAACTCCGCGTGGCGGGCCCGTACCGCGGCCATCGCCGGGTGGTCCACATCACGGCCGCTCACATGGTCGATCGGCAGGGTGGTCGCAGGGAGAAACGTCGTGGTGATTCCCAGTGCCCGGTCGGTGGCTTCGATCGATGCCGCCGCGTCGGGCCGCCCGGCGAGGGCACGGATGGCGTCGATATTCTCGGGAATGACGATGGCCTCGTTGTGCACCTGATAGGTGAGATACACCTCGTGGTCGTCGCTTGCGAGAGCGTCATCCCACACCGCGACCTCCCACATGTCTGCACGGGGACGGTCGAGGTCGCGCATCAGCTCGATCACCGAGTTGAGTGCCACCAGACCGTCGCCGGATCGGATGAGCGCGATCCGCGGCTCGTCGAAGAGGGCGTCGCGCAGCTCGGCGACCGTCACCCGGCGTGTGGTCTCCACCATCGCGAAGTGGATGTGGGACAGGTTGAAGGGGCCGGCGGCGGCCATCGTGGTGAGATCCAGACCCGGAAGCACCTTGCGGGCATCGGGACCCTGGTGGCTCGGCACCCGCATCTCGGGGATCACCGTGTTGATCATCCCCGTGTCGTGGGACTCCCACGGATCCGTTCCGCGCCGCAGCACGACCACACGGGCTCGCTTCACCCAGCCGTTCCGATCGAGCGCATGCAGCACCCGGGACATGCCGGTGGTGTTGCACGAAACCACTCGAGTGAGCGAGCGTCCCACCGCGCCTTCGTAGTTGACCTGTGCGACGAACGAATAGCCTGCGAGGTCGTGGGATTCGCCGCCCTGCAGGATCGCCTTCACACCCGCCTCCTCGTAGAGGACCCGGTTGACGGCCCCCACTCCCTTGGGCGTGCAGTCGACGATCACGTCCACCTGGCCCAGCAGGTCGAACAAGGTTCCGACGACGGGGATGCCGCCGGCCTTCATCTCCGGACCACGATCGGGCAGTGAGGCAAATATCGGATAGCCGCGTTCTGCCGCGACCTTGACGCGATAGCCGAAGCCCACGTCGGCGATCCCGACCAGCTCCATGTCGTCCTGGAGTGCGACGGCGTCGGCGACCCGCTTGCCGATCACCCCATAGCCGTTCACCCCAACTCGGATACGATCTTCGAATTCCATCGTCGGTCTCCTCATACTGTCGTGTGCCCCACCGTTTTACACCTTCCATCCGGATGGAATGTCAAGCCATGACTTTCCGGTACCCGGGCAGGATGCGGTTCGTTCCGACTCGCAGACCGACCCCGGCTTCTCGAGGCTCCGCCCCCCGAGGCCTCCACCCGGGAAACGAGGGCCGTCTACACGCTCGGTCGATACTCCCCGGATCCCGGATCGTCGGCCGGATCCGTCATCGTGGGCTCGGCTCGTTCATCCCGTGGGTGCACCAGACACAGTCACACGTCGTCGTGTGGCAGGCCCGATCCCGGTAGCCGAGACGCGTGCGGGTGAACCGGGGCAGCGCAGCCCGGGCGAGACGGGATTTGAGCGCGTTCGGCGCCCAGTGACGGTGAAGGCGCCGCCGCAGATCCGAAGATGAGGTGCCCTTTCTGAGCAGCAGCGAAACGACACCGGCGGGAAGCCGCTCGAACAGCAACCGGTTGAACAAGGCTGCCTCACGGACGCCACGGAAGCGATCCTGGGCCACTTCGCCATAGCCGAAACCTTCGAGAAGCGAACGGGCGGCGAGGGCACCCGACTCCATGGCATACCACATCCCGAACCCCCACTCGGGGTCTTGGAGGCCCGCCGCCTCTCCGACGAAGAGGCGGCCCCCCTCGTCGCCGAATCCGCTCGCCCCGAAGACCGCTCCGTACCCGGTGAAGGCCCGAGCATCGTCCAGGTCGAGGCCCGGCACGAGACCGGTAAACGTCTCGACACTCCGCCGACGGGCCTCCTTCCATCGCTGCTGGTCGCGGAACAGGCAGGTGGCCAGGGTGGCCTGGCCATCCCAGACCAGCAGGTACGCATAGCCGGCCGGGGCGAGGTCCTCCGAGACGACACAGTGCGCCTGATCCTCCAGAGTCGTGGAGAACACGTATCCGGTGGCGATGCCATCGGCGAAACGGGGTCCGATGGCCACGATGTCGCCTCGTCGCGCCCGCTCGGCCGCCTGGCCCAACAGCACCTCGGCGCCCGCATCACGGGCCTGCTCCAGCAGGGCCCGATCCAGGGAACCGTCATCGGGGCCTCGTTTCACCAGGTAGAAGAGTGGTTCGAGCGAGCGGGTCGGCATCGGCCTCAATGCCCGGTCATAGAACGTCACTTCGTGGAACGGCCGATACGCGAACGTCGGCTCGATCCCGAGGTGGGCGAGGCGGTCCAGGGCGTCGGTCGGCGACGACCAGTTCTCCAACCCCTGGAAGTCGCCGGAGAAGCGGTGTCCGACCTCGGACGCCTTCTCGAAGACCCGCACCTGCCGCCCGGCACGGGCCAGCGTGGCCGCTGCGACGAGCCCGGCCGGGCCCGCACCGATCACCGTATGGTCGTGTTCCATGGTCTCATGCCCTCCCATGTCCGCCGTGGTCCGACCCGGACCGGACGCGGATCACGCGTTGTGTGCTTCTCGGGGATCATCAGCTTGCTCCGACCATCTCGGGCAGGAGCATCCCCGCGGCGGTCATGGCGTCGATGACTCGTCCGATGGCGATGGTGAGCGCCTGGATGCGCCATGCTTCGGCGGGGGTCCCGGCGATGAGGTTCCATGTCGTCTCGAGCCGCTGCAGGACCAGGTCCCGCTCGTCGGTTTCGGGCCAGGACATCCTCTGGTGGTTCTGGACCCATTCGTAGTACGAGGAGATCACGCCTCCCGCGTTGGCGACGATGTCGGGGACGATCGCGACGCCTTTGTCGACGAGCGTCGCCTCTGCGTCCGGTGTGGTCGGCCCGTTGGCGCCCTCCACCACGAGTCGGGCCGAGAGCCGGGTCGCCACGCCCTGGTCGAGGGTGCCTTCCATCGCCGCCGGGATGACGATGTCGCACGGTACGGTCAGCACACTCGCCGCGAGCGTCTCCGCTCCGGGGAACTCGACGAGGCGCCTGCCGCGGCCGATCCACTCGATGAGCCCTTGCAGGTCGAGTCCGTTCTCGGCGTATACGGCGCCGGTCACATCGGCGACCGCGACGATCGTGGCGCCACGGTCGGCCAGCTCCACGGCGGCCCACCGTCCCACCGAGCCGAACCCCTCCACCGCCACCCGGGCGCCCTCGAGCGTCTCCCCGAGATGACCGTATGCCAGATCGGCGACGTGCGCCACCCCGACACCGGTGGCTTTCGCGCGAAAGGCGGTTCCGCCAAGGATCACCGGCTTGCCGGTGACGAGGCGGAGGTCGCCCTTGCCTGCTTCCGTCGCGGCGCGAAGGACCCAACCCATCACCGTAGAGTTCGTCCCGAGGTCGGGTGCGAGCACGTCGGTGTCGGGTCCGATCACCGGCAGCATCCCAACGGTGTACTGACGCGTGAGACTCCGTAGCTCGCGGGCGGACAGCTTCGCGGGGTCGCAAGGCACCCCACCCTTGGCGCCGCCGAACGGCAGGTCTGCCAGTGCGGTCTTCCACGTCATCAGGCGGGCCAGGGCGGTCACCTCGGCGGCATCGACGTCGGGGTGGTAGCGGATCCCGCCCTTGGCCGGTCCCAACGCCATCGAATGCTGAACGCGATAGCCGGTGAACACCTCGAGTGAGCCGTCGTCCCGCTCGAGGGGAATCTCCACCTCGACGCTACGGGCGGCACAGTGCAGCACACACGTCACTGCCGCGTTCAGCCCCAGCGCTTCGGTGGCCCGCCGGAATCGTTCCGCCTCCCAATCGAGGAGACCCCCGCCGTGAGCCGTCTGGTGCGGTGCCGTGCCGTGATCGTGCTGTGAGTTGCGGCACCGCTCACCCTCTGCGCCGCACTCTTCCTCGTCGGGAACGACCTGTGGTTTCGGTTCGGTGGTGGTGGGCATCGAGGTCTCCTCTCGAGGATCTCATCGGGGTCGGCCGGGGTGCCGACCGATCTTGCGGCCGATCCAGGACTCCCTTCCAGCGGGCGGATCAGGTCGGGATCGAGCCACATGGGGTTCGGTTCGATCGTGGCTCCCATGTTCGGGAGCACCGATATCGGCATCTCGTCCAAAAGCCTACGCCTTCCATCCGCCTGGAAGGTCAAGGGGTATGTGGCGATTTGCCGAGTGATGCCGGTTTGTGCCACGCACTTCGTACTTCGCATCACGACGTCGGGTCGATGCACCCATGCGTCTATTGGTCCCCCCAAGGGAGCGAAGCGACCGCAGGGGGGAAAGTACCGCAGCGGCTTTGCGCTGGGGTAGGGGGGTCTTCGTCGGGGAGCGAAGCGACCG